>PHBN01000007.1 GCA_002840635.1 Deltaproteobacteria bacterium HGW-Deltaproteobacteria-1 | reverse complement strand
GTAAAGAAGGCTGGTTTAAAAAAATATTGATGGTTTTATCCAAATAATGAATTGAAGTTGTTGACATCTGTCTGTTCTTGTATTATGTAGCCGCTGAAAATTTTCCTAAGTAACCCGAGTTTTTCAAGAATCATCGGGAGAAGGAAACAATCAAAGAAAATATGTTCCCCAGTAGCTCAGTCGGTAGAGCGGCTGGCTGTTAACCAGCATGTCCGTGGTTCGAGTCCGCGCTGGGGAGCCAAAATAATAATGGTCGATTTCTTCAATGGAATCGGCCATTTATTTTTTTGATGGATTTCAGGCAGCAACCATCGTGATAAATAAAAAACAGCAATAATAATGTGTTAACCGGTTTTGTGAGTGTATCAGATGGTTCAGTTGTTTTGTGCACTTAAACTCAAACCACGGGTTCAATCTGCAAGATTGAACCCGCAAAAACGGCTGGTTGTTTTAATTCCGCAAGCATTATTTTGAGTTTGACAGTTTTGTGAAAAAGAAATAATAACCAGCGTCACAGTAAAGATCACGATAAAGAAAACCAACATTTCGTATAAAGTTGATGCAGCTATTATAAAAAGAGCCTTGACAAAACCTTTAAGGTGTTCCGGGCTCAGGATTTGGTGCATGTAATCATATCGCACTGATGCAAACAACAATAGTGTTATTATACAGACGGCGGCATCCGGCAGCAATAGCGCAAAAAGTTGAAAAGCTGCAGATTGCTGAACTGTAAAAGTGTTTCCTTGCAGAAGGAATCAGATTGTTTCAATGCGTTCATCATAAAATATTGTCTCTTACAAAAAGGAGGTTTAACATGTCAAAGAACGAGAAAATGGAAGATCAAATTACGGGTTCTCCGGTTATCGGAGAGCAAAACGCACAACAAAGAAAGATGCGTTTTGTCGAAGAAGGTGTGAAAACACAGTATGCCAACGCTTTTAACATCGGCTTTGGCGGAGAAGAAGTCGTTTTTCTTTTCGGCAATCAATCTCTTGAGCCGAATGTGGTGCGGATCGAATCCAAAATGGCCGTATCCATCAAGACCGCCAAGCGCATCGCAGTGACCCTGGGCAACATGCTGCGCCGCCATGAAGCCATTCACGGTGTTGTGGATATTTCAGTGCCCAGGACGACCAAAGATGACGAAAAAAATCTACAATGAGATCATAATTGTATTTTTTATCTTTGCGATGGGGCTGGCATTATCTGTTGAAAGTGCCGAAATATCCTTTGCCCCGGTTTTGGATTTGCCGGTTAAATGTATCCTTGGAAAAGATTGCTACATCATGCATTACGTTGATGTGGACCCAGGCCCGGGCGCTGTGGATTTTGGTTGCGGTCGGCAGACGTACGATAAACATGACGGGACGGATTTTGGCATACCGGATATGGAGGTCATGAAGCGCGGCGTGCCTGTTCTGGCTGCAGCGTCCGGCGTTGTGCTGCGTGTGCGTGATGGCGCGGCCGATAAAATCATTGATGACCGGACCGGGCGTAAAAACGTCGAGAACATTGAATGTGGCAATGGTGTAGTACTCAGTCATGGCAATGGCTGGCAGACACAATATTGTCATTTGCGTAAAGAAAGTGTTGCGGTAAAGCAGGGAGAGCGGGTGAAAAGCGGGGCGCTTTTGGGTTTGGTCGGGGCATCCGGGCTGACATCTTTCCCTCATGTCCATTTCACAGTAAGGCATAGTGGAAGGGTTATTGATCCTTTCACTGGCCTGGAAAATAATTCAGGTTGTAATGTGGCGCACCATTCGCTTTGGGGAAAAACGCCCAATTACATACCTGCGGGGTTGATCCGGGCTGGTTTTGCATCAAAACCGCCTGATAAGGCCGACCTGTGGCGGGGAGAGTTTGCGGATACAAAGGCAAATGCAGAGAAACTGCCAACGCTGTTATTTTGGGTTCATGTGTTTGGAACACTCAAGGGTGATCAGGAGCATATTACATTGATTGGCCCTGATAAACGGATTGTAACAGATTCGCAGAAGTCACTGATGAAAAGTAATAAAAGCTGGATAAGCTATACGGGGAAAAGAAATACCATTGAGCGTCCGCTGATCAAGGGCAAATGGCGCGGCATTTATCAGTTGAAAAGAGATAACCGCACTTTGATTCATCTGGAACGTATTTTTCTTATTGAGTAGGTATTAAGGCCATTATTAAAGGCATCAATGATTAATTTGCAAAAAATAATTACGAACTTTTTCTGGTAATATTAAAACAGTCATATGAATTATCTTTTTCTGCATTCCAATTTTCCGGCTCAATTTCGACATCTGGCAGCGGTGCTGGCCGCTGATTCCGCAAACCGGGTAATCTTTGCCACAGCCCGCAAAGAAGGACAGATGAAGGGAGTTTGCAAGGTTGTTTACGCGCAGAGCCGCAAGCCGCACAAGGAAACACACCATTATGTTAAGCCGCTTGAAGATGCCGTGCTGCAGGGTCAGGCCGTCTATCGGGTACTGGATAAACTGAAGGCGGACGGCTTTATGCCGGACATTGTCTATGGTCATTCCGGCTGGGGCTCACCCCTGTTTATCAAGGATATTTTTCCCACGGTCAGGCTGCTTTGTTATTTTGAATGGTTTTATCGCGACCGGGGATCGGATGTTGGCTTTGACCCCGCTGAACCCGTGACAGCGGATGATCGGCTGCGCATCCGGATCAAGAACGCGCCCATCCTTAGCGATTTATACAGCTGCGATGCTGGTCTTTGCCCTACGGCTTGGCAGGCAAGCCAGTTTCCGGAAGAATTTACAAAAAAGATTAAAGTGCTGCATGATGGTATTGATACCAATTTTTTTTCGCCAAAGCAAAACCAGCCCCTTATTTTACCGGATATAAAGTTGGATCTGTCCGAAGCAAAAGAGATCGTCACCTACGTCAGCCGCGGGTTGGAGCCATACCGGGGATTTCCCCAGTTTATGGAAATGGTGTCACTGCTCCAGAAGCGGAGAAAGAAATGCCATATGGTGGTTGTGGGTGAAGACCGTGTTGCTTACGGAAAGCGTCTGCCCGGGGGCAAAACATACAAGCAGGCGATGCTTGAAAAATACGATTATGATCGGGAACGCCTCCACTTCACGGGCAGGCTTCCCTATGCCCAATACCTGCAGGTCCTGCGTGCATCTTCGGCGCATGTCTATTTAACGCGACCTTTTGTCTTGTCCTGGTCGATGCTGGAAGCCATGTCCGCGGGCTGTGTGATTGTTGCTTCCAATACAAAACCCGTAACCGAAGTGATTGAAAACGGCGCAAATGGCATCCTGGTGGATTTTTTCGATGTAAAGGGGATTGCCGATCGTGTTGAAGAAGCGCTGGATAATCCCGACAAAATGCAATCCATCAGGCAAAACGCCCGGCAGACGATATTAGAAAAGTATGACTTAGCCAATCTTCTGCCGCAGCACCTGGCCTGGATAAAAGACGGTTGTTAAAAGGGGATAACAACTTCGAACCATTACCCTGGCTGCAACCTGGAAGCAGGTGTAATAAAATCTCAAAGTAATCAGAGAAGCTGAATGAACCCTCCGGTTGTAATTTGAATCAACAGCCGGAGGGTTTTTTGTAATCAAACCTTAAAATAAAGCGTATTATGTATGACATTATCTGCGTGAAAATATGACAACAGACAAGAAATATAAAATACGCATAAAGAATTATTGACAAGAAAAGTACATTTGATTATGGATTCACACTCATAAAAAGCTTCATAAAAAGTTATCAAAAAAGCAGCACAGAACAGATCAAAGATAGAAACGGGCTTTTCATACACTGTGGCACGTACGTTTTGCATTTTTGTCATCCATACCATGTTGGCTATTGGATACAGGCAAGGGATGGAAAAGAAAGAGGTGTCCGCATGAAGGCAATTAATCAACTACCTTGCAACAAACTGTCGGGGTCTGTAATGCACGTCATTATATCGCAGCAAGCTACGGAGAATCAACACTTGTCCCGCTTAAGCGGGATCGAAAGAGTAAACATCAAGAACAGAAATTGGCTCCATATTCTTTTGAACACATGGAGGGCGGGATGAAGAGGATTAAAAGCGGAATAAAAAACAAACTCATTTGTTTTGCTTCCACACATATTAACAGTCTCAAAATAGTATCGTCATGCCGGACTCGACGCGTGACCTATAGGTTATCCGGCATCCAGAAATCACTGTATTCCCGCCTTCGTACCCTAAAGGGCACAAGCGGGAATAACCAATGTAAAGACTATTATGAGACAATTAATCACCCACTGCGATCGATGAGAAAGGTCGTTTTATGCTTTTTAGCCACATTCATTTTAATCGCCTTAACGCCAACCACAGGAGGCTGCATGTCCATACGCGACTCAAAAGACAGTATCGCCAACTTAAGTTTCAACCATGACGGGAAGAAGGTTGTATTTGACCGATGCAAAAATGACGGCTGTCAGATTCAGGTGTATGATCTGGAAACCGGGGAACTTGCCGCGTATCAATCACCGGAAAACGAACGCTGGACCATGGGGAAATACTCTTATGATGGAAAGCGGATTACTTTCTCCGTAATACCCCATAAACCACAGGGCGGTCTTGATTTGGGACAAATGCAGATTGCTGTTATGGACGCCGACGGAAAGAACTACAAAAAAGTTACAACTGGCCCTGGGGCCAAGCTCTATCCGGCATTTTCCCATAACGGGAAGAAGATCCTATATGCCTGTGCGGCGCGGATTCGGGAAAAAGGTGGAACGCCGGCTGCTCAGTATGATGCCTGGGAAGTCAATCTGGAGACCGGCCAACAGACGCAACTGACCTTTTATGAATATTATTACATGAGCAACCTGACGTATTTCCCAGATGATGAACGGTTTGTTTACTTTGGCGAGAATCCGAGCATATTTGATGGGGCGTATGCGGACCAGTCGGCTTTCCGCAACAAAGTGGGCCAATTAGGGCCACAGGGCAAGGGGATTCATTACGTTGTCGTGATGAAAGGGAAGGAACTGATTCCGAATCCTTATAAATTCCCGCCAAACGTCCAACCGAAGAGACCTCTTTTAAGCAGAGACGGCTCCATCTTGATTTATGAAAAATCCATGTCGGCGGGTAAATTCTTTCTTTATTCTCAGGATGGGAATCACCGGCTGGTGGGTAGCGGAGGTTCAGTCAATGCCGCAGCTATTTCGCCGGATGGAGGATTGTTGGCAATGATAGCTGTAAGCGAAGTATTAGATATCTTTACAGTAAAGGATGGTAAGAAAAAGTTAAAGCTATTTTTGCCTTGTGCAGAAAAAATGGAAAATTGGGAAAACGTCCGACGGCAAAGGGAAAGTTTGTATGGAGAAAAATACACGATGATATCGGACAAACCATCTCATGTTCTCAATCGATGATTTGTAAAGAAGGCTTTTGGCTGCTTTTATCAGTCTAATTATAAGTGTTGCTTCAAATAAAAGATAAATAATAAGCATTGGGGGGAATGTTAATATGTCAACGTATAAATATCCACATCCAAATGGCGAAACGTACGAAATCGGTACGGAAGGCTGAGTATTCAATGATAGTGGCAGGTCCAATAATGTATTAGATGATGTGCGTGATAATATCTTATCCGCTATGCGCACACTTTTCCCTTTAATAGGTTACCCTTTTTCCGCTCTTGTCGGGTGGATGGCGGGACAAGGCGCCTGGTGTCCCACGTACGGTGTATGGGCGGGTCCCGGCTGGGCGGGCGGCGTGAGGCTAGCTGAGGAGCAAAATGGTCAGATAGAATGGGGGAAAGAGCCCTGCTTTAATGATCTTGTAAAAACATCGGGCAATCCAGAAGAGTGTTACAGTATCGTTGATGCGATCACGAAGTACCATGACTGGCAGTACACATTGGCGGAAAAACAATATACAGAGGGTACGGTAGAACGTATAAATGCATATTTAGCTGCTGATGTTATAATGCTGCAAAACATTCAGAGTGCACTTCAATCTAATGTTTATGTATCACCCACATGGGTAAAAAACGGAGATGACATATGGACTATCAATACTGCGAATACTCATACATATATTAATACATTGGATTCAACAGAAAAAAAATATCTTGAAAAGTTGGTTCCAGCTTTTTTGCTTAAAATCACGTTAATGGATAATGAGTTAGGCTTAAACAAAGCTGCTGCCCTGACCGCGATATCAGGAATTATCGCTACCAATAAAATAAACATCATCGGTGAATTTCTAGTGTCTTCGGATCCATCGAAAAAATACACATTAGAGAAAAAAGATAACATTATTATCATTCAAGAGGAAAGCACATCAAACATCAGTGCCTGGGTCATTAATTTAGATAATAAAAGCCCAAGTGCAAGACCGGTTAACGTCAATATTTCTTACGGAGTGGGCAGCACAAAAGCAGAGGATACTTTTGTGATTGGTGATGGTGGAACTATTCTTGTCAACCTGGGTACAGGACATAATGAAATTAAAATTGACGGTGCAGTTACTGACGCCAGCTCAACTTATACACTCAATATTGTTGATGGTGGTGGAGAAGACACATATTATCTGGACAGTAAATTTGACTATATATTGACGGACAGCGCCGCAAACAAAATTTATGTCACAGACGAAAACGGTGATTGGACAAACATTGATGCTTTATACGAGACGGGAGAAAACGTTTGGGAATCATTAGACGGAAATATGTCTATCACGAGCAATACGCTAACTTTATCTAATGGTAACACTATCGACATCAACGCGGTTGATGCGGATTTCGAAGATTTCGGGGTCAACCTGATCCCAATAACGGAAAACCCGGTAACGACTAATACCATTACCGACGCATCACCCGACACAACAGCCAATGATCTTATCCTCGGCGGTGCCGGAAATGATGGTCGTTCTTCCCAGCACGGCGGCAATGACTGGTTAAAAGGCGGAGACGGCAGTGATTATGTGTTTTGTTATTCTTATTTCAACACCGGAATAAAATACGACGTCATCATTGAAGGTGGAACCGGCGAGGATATGCTTTGGGGAGACAGAGGCAACGACAAGATATTTGGTGAAAATTATGGAGAGATGGAAGCCTTGATTGCAGCCGGAGAGACAGCGCCAAACATCGATGCAAGAGGCGATGTTGCTTCAGGCGGTGAGGGGCTATTCGCTGAACAATTAACGATCTCAGATGGAGACGATTATATATATGGTTCTAATGCCAAAGATGTATTGTTTGGTGGCAGCGGAAAGGACCTGCTGGTTGGAGGTGGGGGGGATGATCTCATTAATGGTGATGTCGCGCTGGCCGGCGTATGGAGGGAGTGGTCATACACGATCAGTGAAAGTTCTTATGATTACACGGTGACCTATACAAATCTGGTAGTTAATTCAGTCAGCAGTGAGCTTGAGGATGATGATGTCATTTATGCTGGAACGGGAAATGACTTTGTTATCGCCAGTGGTGGAGATGATGAAGTTTATGGTGGTGATGGGGCTGATAGTCTTTTCGGAGGCGCTGGCCATGATTTTATTGAAGGCGGGGCGGGCAATGATATTATTAAAGGTGATGCTGCTAATGTTGCGATGGAGAATCACGGGAATGACTATATTGACGGCGGGTCAGGCGATGACATCATCTGGGGTTATGCCGGCAATGATGATATATTTGGTGGGGCGGGCAATGATTCGCTTTGGGGCGATGACGGAGATGACTACCTGGATGGCGAATCAGGATTAAATACGCTCTATGGCGGCGCAGGCAATGATGAAATGTTCGGTGGCGATGAAGCGGACTTAATGGAAGGTGATTATATCGGTGCGGTTGGCAATGATTATTTGGACGGTCTGGGTGGAAACGACACATTAAGCGGATCGGGCGGCGCAGATACCATATTTGGAGGAGAAGGCAATGATCATCTGCATGGTGATGCGAGTGATGTTGCCTTAGCTAACCAGGGCGACGATTATGTAGATGGTGAAGGCGGCGATGATTATCTTTGTGGTTATGGTGGCAATGATGAAATGTTCGGCGGGGCGGGTAATGATACACTCTATGGTATGGATGGAGATGATTATCTAGATGGTGAAGGCGGCGATGATTATCTTTATGGTGATGGCGGCAAGGATGTCATGTTTGGTGGTGACGGGAATGATACGCTCTATGGTATGGATGGAGATGATTATCTGGATGGAGAGGCCGGATTAAACAGCCTGTATGGTGGCGGTGGAAATGACACGATTTTCGGTGGTGATGAAAATGACCTTCTGGAAGGAGATCATATCAACTCGTCGCAGGGGAATGATTATCTGGATGGCCTGGGTGGTGACGATACATTAATCGGTGCAGGTGGTGCGGATACACTGTTCGGTGGCGAGGGGAATGATCAACTTTATGGTGATGGGGCCGGTATTGCAGACGGTGACGACTATCTCGATGGCAAAGCAGGTGATGATATTTTACTTGGCGGTGGGGGCAATGATACATACCTGTTTGGACGTGGATATGGCAACGACATGATCGTAGAAGTTGCAGGCGCCAATATTAATACCATTGTTTTAGGTGCCGATATTGCCACCACGGATGTCATCTTAAGTAAAAGTGGAAATAATTTATTAATATCCATTGTAGGGACAACGGATATTCTAACAGTAGAAAACTGGTTTGAACAAGGTGGTGCGTTACAGACAATACAAATTCAGTTTACGGATGGCCCTTTGTGGGATGTTCAGGCTATCAGACAGGTCTTTTTAACATCCACGGTTGGCAATGATTATATACAAGGATTTGTCGGCAATGACACTATTGATGGTGGTCTGGGCAATGATATCATATTTGGCGATGCAGGCGATGATTTAATACACGGCGGCGCGGATAATGATTCGCTCTGGGGGGAAGAAGGAAATGATACTATTTACGGTGGTGAAGGGGATGATGTTATCTATTTTAATGACGCAGGCTACGAAAATACCGGAAATAATCTGGGTGATGGTGGTGCAGGTAATGATTGGTTAGACGCAGGTTTTTGGTTGGATACATTATATGGCGGCTTAGGCAATGATACACTAAGATGCGGTGAAGGCGGTCATGCGACAATGATTGGCGGAATTGGTGATGACTATTATTGCGTCGATAATGAGGGCGATGTCATCATAGAATATGCCGATGAAGGATATGATTACATCTACGTTTGGGGTGATTTAGATATATACACTATGGGTGATAATGTTGAAGAGATTTTTCTTGCATATGGTAACGGTGCTGTTGGAAACTCACTGGATAACACGATGACAGGCCCATGGTTATCAGGCGAAGATGGCAACGATTACCTTACTGGTATGGAAATGTATGGTGGTTTGGGTGACGATTATTTAAAAAGCGAGGCGGGTTATGGTGATCGTCTGCTAGATGGTGGCGCCGGGAATGATTATTTAGTCGGTGCGAGTAAAAGTGCCGACACTTACGTTTTCGGGCGCGGATATGAAAATGATAGAATTTCTGATTATTCTACAAATTCCGATCTGAATGACACTATTCTTCTTAAAAGTGATATTCAAACATCAGATGTTATATTACTCAGAAATTACAATGATCTTGTCCTGAATATTGTCGGCTCATCCGATACGCTGACCGTATCAAGCTGGTTTGATGTGAATGGATATTACACTGTGGAACAAATTCAGTTTGCCGTGGATGGCACCATCTGGGATGCGGCTTACATAGAAGCACATTTGCTTCCATCGGCAACAGAAGGGGATGATACATTAACCGGTACAGCTAATGCCGACAATATGGAAGGTCTTGGCGGCAACGATTACATATCCAGCTTAGTCGGTGATGATACAATCGATGGCGGCACAGGTGCAGACACGATGTTGGGTGGCATTGGTAATGACATGTACATTGTGGACAACACCGGTGATGTAGTTACCGAAAACGCCAGCGAAGGAATTGATACTGTCAATAGCTCAGTCACCTATACTTTAGCTGCCAATGTCGAGAACTTAACTCTAACCGGCACAGCAGCAATCAGTGGAACGGGCAACACCCTGGACAACTATTTAACCGGCAACAATGCTGTTAATACACTTACCGGTGGCGCGGGTAATGATACACTGGATGGCGGTGCGGGTGCGGATAGCATGCTTGGCGGAATCGGAGATGACACCTATATCCGGGATAACACGGGCGATGTAGTAACCGAAAATGCCAATGAGGGATCGGATACAGTCAATAGTTCCATTACTTACACCTTAGGCTCCAATGTGGAAAACCTGACCTTGATGGGTACAAGCGCAGTAAACGGAACCGGCAATACCCTGGCTAATGTGATTATTGGTAACTCGGCCAATAATACCTTAAGCGGCGCTACAGGCGCTGACACGATGCTTGGCGGGTTAGGTAACGATACCTATGTTGCTGACGACACCGGTGATGTTGTTACGGAGAATGCCAATGAAGGAACAGACCTTGTTCAGAGTTCTGTTACATATACACTTTCTGCCAACGTGGAAAATCTGACCTTGACCGGCACAAACACCATCAACGCCACCGGTAATGAATTAGCCAACACCCTTACCGGAAACTCGGGTGCCAATATCTTTGATGGTGGTCTAGGTGCTGATAACATGATCGGCGGTGCTGGTAATGATACATATATCGTGGACAATGCAGGCGATGTTGTTACTGAGAGCGCCAGTGCTGGAACGGACGCTATCCAAAGCTCGGTTTCTTACACCCTGTCCGCCAATGTGGAGAATCTGACCTTAATCGGTACCAACGCAATTAACGGTACGGGTAATGATTTGGCCAACACCATCAACGGCAACAGCGCCGCTAATATACTGTCCGGCGGCACAGGTGCCGATTCAATGACAGGTGGCATCGGCAATGACACCTATATCTTTGCCCGCGGATATGGTCAGGATACGATTAATGATACGGATACAACGGCAGGCAATCTGGATAAAATAACGCTTGCGGCGGGCATCGCGCCTGCTGATGTAACATTGAGACGCAGCGGCGACAACCTGATTGCATCAATCAACAACACGACGGATTCCGTGACCGTTCAGAACTGGTTTGTCTCGACAGGCGCCAATCGTGTTGAACAGATTGTTTTTGATGGCGGCACCGTATGGGATGTGTCCTATATCCAGGCCAATGCTACCACGGGAGGTACCAGCGGCAATGATAATCTGACCGGCACAACCGGAGCTGATTTATTAAGCGGCCTGGCTGGCAACGACACCCTGACCGGACTGGATGGTGACGACACACTGGACGGCGGTACCGGGGCTGACTCCATGATCGGCGGCGCGGGGAATGATACATACATTCGTGAAAACACGAGCGATGTGATTGTCGAAGGCTCCAGTGCCGGAATGGACACGGTTCTTAGCAATCTGACCTATACACTGGGCAGTAATGTGGAAAACCTGACTCTTACGGGAACCAGCGCTATAAACGGCACGGGCAACACGCTGGCCAATTATCTGACAGGCAACAGCGCAGTCAATACGCTGACCGGCAGCTCCGGAAACGACACACTGGATGGCGGGGCCGGGGCGGATTCTCTGGTTGGGGGTACGGGGAATGACTCTTACATTGTAGATAATACCGGGGACAAGGTTACCGAAAGTTCCAGCTCGGGTACGGATACCGTATTGAGTTCTGTTACCTATACGTTGCCTTCAAATGTAGAGTACCTGACACTGACCGGGACAGGCGCGATTAATGCCACGGGGAACACCATGAATAACCGAATCACCGGCAACAGCGCCAATAATACCTTAAGCGGCGGAAGCGGTTCGGATACGATGATCGGTGGTTTGGGAGATGACATTTATGTTGTCAACAGCACGGGTGACGTTGTTACCGAAAACGCCAATGAAGGCGTCGACACCGTTCAGAGTACCATTACGCTCACCTTAGGATCAAACGTAGAGAATCTGACATTGACCGGAACAAGTGCCATCAAAGGCACGGGCAATGCCCTGAACAATTATCTAAAAGGCAACAGCGCCGTCAACACACTGACTGGCAACGCCGGCAACGATACATTGGACGGTGGTGCCGGGGCGGACTCCCTGGTAGGTGGTGCGGGCGACGACACCTACATTGTGGATAATACCAGTGATAAGGTTACAGAGAGTACCGGTGCAGGGACGGATACTGTACGAAGTTCGGTTGCCCATACTCTCGGTAGTAATGTGGAAAACCTGACACTGACCGGGACATCAGCTATTAACGGAACCGGGAATACATTAAACAACGTATTAACCGGTAACAGTGGTGTAAATACCCTGACGGGCAATGCCGGGAATGATACTTTGGACGGCGGCTTGGGCAACGACAGCCTGGTGGGCGGCACAGGGAATGATGCCTACACCTACCGGCGAACCGACGGGCAGGATACTATCAATGACTACAGCACAACCACAACAGATGTTGATGCCCTGCAGCTGACCGATGGCATTACATCCACAGAGCCGGTGATCGTCAAGCAGAACGGCGATCTTTACATCTTTGTTGACGGAAGCAATTATGTCAAGATAGCCAGCCAGTTCACCGCTGCCACTTATGGGATAGAAAGACTGGAAGTATCGGACGGCCATTACATTACCCGATCGGATATTGAATCCATCGTCAACACCATGAGTGCCATCAACAACAATACAGGTATGGACGTGATGCAGAAGTACAATGCCATGATGCAGGACCAGACCTATATCAGCACCTTGGCACAGACATGGAAGCAGATGTAATAAAGTTTCAAAGTAATCAGAGAAACTGAATGAACCCTCCGGTTGTTGCATTGAATCAACAGCTGGAGGGTTTTTTGTAATCAAACCTAAAAATAAAGCGCATTATGTATTACATAATCTGCATGAAAGCATGACAACAGATAAAAAAATATAAATTACACATTAAGAACTATTGACAAGAAAAGTACATTTGATTATGGATTCACGTCCATAAAAAGCTTCACAAATATTTTTCAAAAAAGCAGCACAAAACAGGTCAAGGTATCATAGCCATTTAAACAGATGGTTATGTCAGGAAGAAAGAACATAGCTTTTCGCACACCGCGGTTATGTCTGTAGTAAGTAAAGACGTGTCTCATAACTTTGGGTAAGCTGATCACATAAGGGAAGGGTTATCAGTTACTAGAACCAAATGGATAGAAACTGAGTATTATAGGGGTGTCCCCTAAGCGACTAAGCGGCCCAAAAAAGTGAACGGGAGATATTTTAGTGACGGGTGTAACAAAAGAAATGCGGACTGAACAACGCTCTCTTTCCCTGGTCGAACGGAAGCAAGAAAAAGAGCGTTTACTTGTTTTGTCCATAAAAAAACTTAAAGTTCCAATCTGGTTTGAACGTTCCTGCAAGATCACCGAGAAAAAAATCCACATTAACCGTTTTATTTACTATTTCAGCAAAGCCAGCCTTGGCCAAAACGCACCTGAAAGAATTTTGGATATATGCGTTCGTTTGGACATGCCGGACTCCCTTCTTGCTTCTTTCCAGAAAATCCTTCCGGACCTCTCATTTATTCATTTTGGTTTTGAAGAGAAAGAAAGCACCTGTGGTTATAAGATATATGGTGAGTATGGCGTGGATAGAAAATCCATACCGAAAATGAAAGAACCTTTCATTGGCGCATTGGGTTTCAAATGGGACGCTTTCAATCCTGAAAAACAGGTGATTACCAAGTATACCTGTTTGCCTGCACTTTCGTTGGAGAACATTCATGAGCGGGTAACGGATGTTTTTCAGGCGAAGGTTAATTCACTTCTTGTTGAAGCAAGCAAGGATGTTCTGAACCATGCTTTGAAAAACATTACACTGAATGAAGTGATTTATCTGGAAGTGTCTGACGGCAATGGGCCGCGCCGGTCGTTTGACATCAATGTGTACGATGCCGGTTTGCGGATGAAGCATATTAGTCAGTCAATTATTAAGATATTTAAACATTTTTCGATACCGGACAGCGTTTACGAAAATATTTATAATCCGAACAATGATTATAGTTTTGGACACATTTCCGGCGGTGTGGATAAAGATGGGAAGGCATTTATTTCACTTTACGGTGGATTGGAAAAACAACAGTACAAAAATAATGTTAATGAAGTCCGGCAAATGGGAAATTCAGATAATAAAAATTTAAAAAGTACGAAAGACTGACACTAAAAAAACTATTTCAGATACCGGATATGTAAAATGTAAGTTTGGCGATAGAGATTAGATGTAGATATAGGACTTCGCAATATCTCAGAAGCAAAGCGGCATGCCGGGACTCATGTAAGAAAGGGCGATTGTTGGTGATAGTCTGCATAAAGTGATCTGTATGAGAGAAATTGATGAAGAAACAAAGAAGGGTGCGGGGATTCAAATTGATAATAAATTAATTAGTAAACAGCGTCCCCAGGTGGTTATAAACAAAATTGCTTCGCCGATTTATGTTCAGGAGGTGCAATAATGGCTACCATTCAAGAAATATTTCAGGCAACGGAAGGAAAACAGCTTATGTCATTTGTAAATGAAGTTCTTTCGGAAAAGGACAAAGAAAGATTCGCATCGTATAAAATTAAATCAAAATTGAGCAGTTATGGCGATCTCGTGCCCATCCCCGCCAAGTGGACAATTGATAGGGATTATGACGCGATCCTCATTCGATTGGAAGGTTGGGGAATGCGACGGACAGGGCAGGGAATACCAATATTTATAGCTCTAATCTGGAAAGATCAATTGATTCGATTTGAGGCCTTTCAAGAAGCAGGAGGAAATGTTGAAGATGGATACGAAATATGGTGGGAAGTGACGAAAGTGATCATTCCCAAAGCCCTGGAGCCGGAAACGGAAACTATTTTGCAATTGTTCAGCGAAGCGTTGAATGTCCTAGGAGTAGCGTTTGCTCCTGCTATTGTTCATATAAATGAAATTCCTTCGCCGATTTACGTTCAGGAGATGCAATAATGGCAACTATTCAAGAGATAATTGATTATACAAATTCCTGGCGTTCCACGAATGGGATATCGGAAGGGACGCAACTTTCCTCTCAACAGCAACTACAGTTTGCCACCGATCTTCAGGCAAAACTCGGCGAGATATCTGTTAAATCATCTCTATATCCCGATGCAAATATCATCCCCTATAATGGCGAGATGGGAACAAATATGGCGTGGCAGCTTGCTGAGGCGGCATCTAAGAACAGTAATGGTGATATGATATACATCACTGACACTCCAGCAGGACAACTAATGAAAAATGGTGATTTCGCCGATGCTGTTACGCGTGCCGTTGGTGATCCTAATCTAGCGAATGCCATATTAGGAGGTGCCGATGTTAACGGTGTTCGTTCTCCGTATGGTGTTGGTGACGTGCTTTCGGTCAATGACTACCTCTCCGAACGTGCGATGCTGGCTAATGCCAAAGGGGATGTTATAACTTTTACTGCGAATGCGACAGCCGATAGTGTTTGGGCACAAACCGAACTGCCATCCCTGCTTCGGTCGTCTGATGTGACATCCATCAATGGGTTGCCCAAAGCGGACTTGCTTGATATGATAAATAACGCGAAAGATTTGGGGTATTCTGAAGCGAATGCGCTGGCGATTGTACGCGAAGCCATTTCCTTGAAATCAAGAACCGATTTGGCTGATTTGCAAATTGCTAAAAACGCGAACGGTGAAATCGTATGGACGGATGCAGCAAAACTGATTGGTGAAAGTGTCCCATCTATGCCCACGGAAGCAGTAACCACTTGTAGTGGCAAGGATTTGATGGGGCCGCTAACACAGGAACAAGCTGTTGCCTATAGTGAACTGCGAACATTCACGAACGAATACTACACAGCCAAATATGGTACAGCTATTGAAACAGCGGGAAAAGCACTTGGAGTTGTCGGCGGTTTTCTCATGGCTATCGATGCGGCTTTTACAGCAATGGATGCCTACGATGCTTATCAAGCAGGAGATGCTGCTAAGGGCGATAAAATTATCCAGGATTGGACGCTCAGCACAATGGGTGCAATAGCCGCAGGGTGCCTTGCTTTTGAGGGTGCCGCTGCTCTATTTGCACCTCTTGCTTTGTTTGGCCCATTAGGTATTGCTGCAGGAGTTGCAGGTACCGTTACCGTAAGTTTGATTGCTGCTTACGGTGGGTTACTAGGTGGAAAAACGCTCAGCGACTTTATTGCTTCTTTCTTCGACGCCACGCAGGCATGGGTTCAGCCCGTTCGCCGCGACCCGTTGACACTCGATCTTGATGGTGACGGGTTTGAGACGATAGCCGCATCAACTACCAATCCCATATTATTTGACCATGACGGTGATGGTTTGAAGACCGGCACGGGTTGGATCAAACCTGATGACGGCTTATTGGTAATGGATCGCAATAGCAATGGAACCATCGATAACGGCACAGAGCTCTTCGGCGATTCCACGCCGCTTTATGCCGGAGGTACGGCAACTGACGGATTTGCGGCTTTGGCTCAAGAAGATACCAATTTTGATGGTGTGGTTAACAATCTGGATGCGAACTGGAACAATCTTCGTGTTTGGCGTGATCTAAACTCGGACGCTATTTCCCAGTCAGAGGAGTTGCTGACCATGGATCAGGCGGGGATTATCGAGATTAACGTCAACAGCATTGCCCACAGTCAGGTGTTGGCTAACGGCAACCAGATTGCCGATCTCGGCACTTACACCAAAACAGACGGCACTACGGCAACCATGGGTGAAGTCAGCGACATGGCGGATATCAATTTAACAATCGACACGTTTAACCGGGAATTTCCAGATGAGATACCGGTAGCCGCGGATGTGGCAACGCTTCCGGATATGGAAGGTTCGGGCCTGGTGCGTGACCTGCAAGAAGCGGCTACGCTATCCCCCATTCTTAAAAATTTACTAACCCAATACAGTGAAGCAACAACCCGCCAGGCACAAATGGCAATCATCGATCAGTTTCTTGACGCCTGGGCAGATACGTCGGGGCTCGCGGAAAACATGGAAAGCCGGGATCCGGAACATTTTCTAATCCGATATAACAACTTTGGCAGTGTTAGCAGATCCTATGAAGCAGGTGGGTATGTGTATTATAGTGGCAGTAGCAGCAGCGTGGGAATCTATGTGCCCGATGCTGAAAACACCAGTCTAACGTCGGTGTTGAGCTGCCGTTTTTGGGAGCGGACATTGCGTCTTGATGCAATGATCCGTGCCAAAAACCAAGCGCAGCGCAGCCGCCCCCAAGGGGCGGGGTCCGCTCTAACGGCCTTGATAGGCGGAGCGTGAGCGGAGCCAGAAAGGTCGGTGGAGCGGATGCTCAACACCGACGATAGGACGGATGGCCTATGGCCAAGCGAGCATTAGCGAGCGGTCCGTCCTATCAGAAGAATACAGGGCATTAATTGCCGAATGGAGTCAGAAACTGCATATTCTGGAATCGTTTAATGGCCGTTATTTCTTTACATTTCCCGGACAGACGCAGGAAGGCCCATCAGCGGTTTCTGGGATGTCAACTGACGCTTCAGGCGGCGGTTCTGTGGGTATTCCTTCTGCACAAATGCTGGTAGTCAATTTCAGTCAGACACAACTGGATCTGTTACAACAGTCCTATAATGCACTTCGCGAATCCGTTTATGAAGCATTATTTTATCAGACGCGATTTGAGACCGTATTTGTGCCGCTTTTGGATAAAATTGAACTGGTTATTGGTGCCGATAATTCGATCTCTTGGGACTACTCTCAACTCGAGCAGCACTTTGCCAACGCGATTGCGGCCAATTCCGCGCAAGGCATGTCCGATTTAATCGAATTTAATAAGTATGTAGGCAATATTTTCCTGCCGGATGATTGGAAGGGTAACGCCATGATGGTAGATTACATCAGGGCATTGCCGCAGACACCGGCATTGCAGGCCCTCTATGCTGACTTTATTACATTTGTTGGTGCGTCCTCAACATCTTATACCGGTTCGGAACGGGACGAAATTATCGTATCGCGGGATATTGGCGGATCTGTGAATGGCGGTGCGGGAAATGATATTCTAATAGGCAACTCCGGAAGTGATAACCTGTCCGGTGGTGGCGGTAATGACAGTTTGTATGGTGGTGCGGGGGATGACAATCTCATTGGTGGCGCCGGCAATGATCTTCTGGATGGGGGCACGGGCAATGAAATGCTCACCGGTAGTGATGGGGATGACACGTATGTGTTCCGGGTTGGATCGGGTCAGGACGTGGTGAATGCTTATGATACGAATACCGGGCGTATTGATACGATCCAGTTTGCGGATGTGAAATCGACGGAATTGCGCAGTTTAAGGCGCGTCGGAAACGATCTGGTATTGAACTATGGGACAGTGGATCAGGTTACGATACAGAATTATTATTTCAATTCTTATTATACAGTGCAGCAGTTTAAGTTTTCGGATGATGTGACCATGACGCCGGCGCAGTTGTTTGCGGCTTATGCGATCAATTTAACGGATGGTGCGGATAGTCAGACGTTTGGTGCTGGACCGGACATTGTTGCCGGTGGTTTGGGGAACGACACAATTAACGGTGGTGGCGGTAATGACAGTTTGTATGGTGGTGCGGGGGATGACAATCTCATTGGTGGCGCCGGCAACGATCTTCTGGACGGGGGCACGGGCAATGACGTGCTCACCGGTAGTGATGGGGATGACACCTATATTGTGGACAATACCGGAGATATAATAATAGAGAGTTCCAGTGCTGGTACAGACAGTGTCCAGAGCTCTGTGACATACACCTTGGCCGCCAATGTGGAGAATCTCACATTGACTGGAACAAGTGCCATCAACGGTACAGGCAATGCATTGAATAATGTGATAACCGGAAACAGTGCCAATAATATACTCAGCGGTGGTTTGGGTGTTGATACCATGATTGGTGGTACCGGGGATGACACCTATGTTGTTGACAATTCTGGGGATGTTATTATCGAGAATGCCGCTGGAGGTACAGATACGGTTCAAAGTTCAATCGACTACACACTTGGCACCAATGTAGAGAATCTCACAATGACTGGCACATCAGGTTGGGGGACAGGCAATGCATTGAACAATGTGATCATCGGTAACAGCGCAGCAAACAACTTAACCGGAAATGCCGGGGATGATACACTGGATGGTGGAGCCGGTGCGGATACCATGAATGGTGGTGCGGGTAATGACACCTATGTTGTTGACAATACCGGTGATGTTATTACCGAGAATGCCAATGAAGGTACA
>PHBN01000555.1:1825-2539 GCA_002840635.1 Deltaproteobacteria bacterium HGW-Deltaproteobacteria-1 | reverse complement strand
CGGATTGCGTCGGAGTGTTCCGGTTCCCGAACAGGGCGCGTCCACCAGCACATGATCAAATCTCTGGAGAAAATCAACAGGCAGCCGGTGTTTCAGATCGGTCTGCAGGGGCTCAATGATCGAAACACTCATTCTTGCAGCTTCTTTTCTCAATTGTTTTATTTTCTCATGATCGCGATCCAGGGCCATAATCAGTCCGCAATTCTTCATCATGGCAGCCAGGTGGGTGGTTTTACCGCCCGTTCCTGAACAGGCGTCTAAAATATTTTCACCATTTTGGGGACCGACCAGGCAGGAAACCAGTTGTGCCGCCTCGTCCTGAAGCCGTAAAAGACCTTCTCTAAAGAAAATTGTTTTTTGAATAGGCGTGGGCGAATCGGACAGGTTGATGCCGTCAGGCGAAAACCGGGTTTTTATGCAACCGAACTTTTCGGCTTTGAGCTTTTCCAACAGATTGTTCCTGGAAATTTTCAGGGTGTTGACGCGTATGGTCAGTGGCGGTAATTCATTATTGGCCCGGCAAAGAGCCAGAGTCTCTTCTTTCCCGCAGATATTCAGCCATAAATTTACCAGCCATAAAGGGTGAGAATGAAATGTGGCGATGTGTAAGGCCACGTTTTGATCAAAAGAGGGAAAGGAAATTTTATCCGGGTTGCGCAGATAGCTTCTTAATACGGCGTTTGTCAATCCGGCTGCGGCCGGAGTGGTTTCTTT
>PHBN01000555.1:0-1693 GCA_002840635.1 Deltaproteobacteria bacterium HGW-Deltaproteobacteria-1 | reverse complement strand
CACTTTGCGAAACCGAATTTAAAATATCGACAGCATGGCGGCGGATTGTTTTTTTCATGATTTTGGACGAATGACAACCGGACTCGCTTTGTCCGGATACTTTCCTTTAACGGTGCTGTAAAAGGCGTCGATCTTCTGCATGTCCTGTTCGATATTACCGCTGGGATAAATCAACGGACCTGCTCCACCTGTTTTCGTTGAATAATCGAGGAAAGCCAGTACAATAGGGACATGAGCCCCTGCGGCAATATGGTAAAATCCTGATTTCCATCCCTTTGTCTTATGGCGGGTGCCCTCGGGGGCAATGCCCAGAATAAGCTTTTCGTTTTTATGGAAGAGGTCTGTCATTTGCTCCACGGTGTGGCTTTTCGAGTCTCGATCAACGGGGATGCCCCCCAGCAATTTCATCAGCGGTCCAAAAGGCATTCGGAACAATTCTTTTTTGGCGATAAAGCAGGGATCCAGCCTGAAGGCAAATCCCAGTTTGATGTATGCGGTGCAACGATTACAACAAATTTTTTTTCATCAGGAAGCCGTCCCGCTTTTTTCCATCCCAGTATTTTTATGAAAAACAAGGATATGCCCAGCATAATATGTTTTACAACCGGTGTATTGAAAACTGTATGACGCATCAGGCGGGTCTCCTGGAAAGCCGATCTGTTTCAGTTAAACACCTCGCAGCAAGCTGTCGAAGTATGAAATGAATGTTATTATATCGCAGCAAGCTACGAAGAATTAACACTCGTCCCGCAGCAGCGGGATTAAAAAAACGCAGGTAAAAAATCAGGGTATTTTTTATCTTCCTTCATTTTGAAATTGTCGAGCCTAAAATACTGCCCGGTGCCAGCCGATATCCGCGTAGAAAGTCGCTCATCAGCATTCTTTTTTTCCCGGCCAGCTGGATATCTTTTAAAATGACACGGCCATCAGAGGCTGCAACAGGCAAGCCATCGGCGATTGCGTTGCCAATGGTGCCGGGAGCCTGAGCAGTTGTCCCTCCCAAAAAGTATATGCCGCCGGGGAAGGGCACAAACCGCGGATGAGATTGACAATATGGACGGCACTTTCCTGCCAGTTGATGTTGCATGTTTCCCTGGTCAGGCGGGGGGCAAACGTCACACCGGAGGTGTCCTGCGGATGTCTGTATGCTTTGCCGGAAATAACCTGTGAGATGGTTTCCATAAGCAATGCGGCACCGTCTTTTGCCAGGCGGTCATGCAGTTGACCGTATGTTTCTGCAGGGCCAAGTGGTGTTTCTTCCTGGGCCAGGATATCGCCGGAGTCCATACCTTCATCCATCAACATAATGGTTACACCGGTTTTTTTCTCACCGCGGATGATGCTCCAGTTCAAAGGGGCAGCTCCGCGATATTTCGGAAGCAGTGAGGGATGGATGTTCAGGCAGCCAAGAGGGGGAAAGTCGATGATCATTTTAGGCAGAATCTGACCAAAAGCCGCCACAACCACCATGTCGGGTTTGAGTGAATAAAATTTTTCCAGGAAGGAAGGATCTTTGACGGTTTGCGGCTGCAGAACAGGCACACAGGATTTTTGGGCCAATAGTTTCACAGGCGGGGAAACCTCTTTTTGTCCCCTTCCCGCAGGACGATCCGGCTGCGTTACAACGGCGATGATCGGACAGGAACCGGCAAGCAGCGTGTCCAGAGCCGGCAGAGCGAAAGCCGGGGTTCCC
>PHBN01000233.1 GCA_002840635.1 Deltaproteobacteria bacterium HGW-Deltaproteobacteria-1 | reverse complement strand
GGCCCGAACGCATGCAGCTTGGTGGTTGAAATGCCTATTTCGGCTCCCAGGCCCAGTTCAAACCCGTCACTGAAGCGTGTGGACGCGTTGACCAGAACCGTCGACGAATTGACTTCGTTCAGAAAACGCTGTGAGCTGGCATAATCTTTGGTAATGATGGATTCCGTGTGCAGGGATCCGTATTTTTCGATATGCTCCATCGCCGCGTCGATGGACGGAACAACGCGCACGGACAGAATCAGGTCCAGGTATTCCGAGTACCAGTCTTCTTCGGTTGCCGCATCAATATTTTTCAGAACCTTTCTGGTCTTTTCACAGCCCTTGATCAGAACGCCGGCTTTCTGCAGCTTTTCCGCAATTTTCGGTAAAAACGCGGGGGCAATGTCCGCATGCACCAGCAGGGTTTCCATTGCATTGCAGACGCCGGGCCGCTGAACTTTGGCATTGGTGCAGATGTTCACGGCCATGTTGATGTCGGCAGTGGCATCCACAAAGATATGGCATACCCCTTTGTAATGTTTGATCACGGGAATCTTGGACTGCGCGACCACGGCACGGATGAGTTCCTCGCCGCCCCGCGGAATAATCAAATCAATTTGCTCATCCATCTGCAGCAGCGTTGTGACAGCCTCGCGGTCGGTAAAGGGAATCACCTGAATGGCCTTGTCGGGAAGAGGACTTTCCCTGAGCACGTCCTGTAAAATAGACGCGATGGCCAGGTTGGAATGAATGGATTCCGAACCGCCCCGTAAAATTACCGCATTGCCTGACTTGACACACAGGGCTGAGGCATCCACGGTAACATTGGGGCGCGACTCGTAGATGATGCCGATCACCCCGAGAGGAATGCGCATACGCCCGACTAAAAGACCGTTGGGACGACGCCACATGGACGTCACTTTGCCCACCGGATCAGGAAGCGCTGCAATTTCACGCAACCCCTGTGTCATTGCCTTGAGGCTGTCATCTTTGATTGTCAACCGATCGATCATGGGCGCGGAAAGACCTTTTTCTTTCGCAGCAGTCAGATCCCGGTTGTTTTCGGACAGAATAAAATCACGATGCCAGCCGATCTCATCGGCCATCCTTAAGAGAGCTGCATTTTTTGCAGTGGTGGAAACACGGGAAAGCCGATGGGATGCTTCAAGTGCGTCTTCAGCCATTTTTTTTACAGACTTGTGGATATCCATCATTCTTCATCTCCTTGATTGTATGAAATAGCTTGCAATTTCCGGGATTATTGATAAAAGCCGCTTCAACTCTGAATAAGAAGAACTGTTTGGGCAGTATTAACTTTATTCGTCAAACGGTTTGTACTATATTTACAAGACAAAGGGATACGTGTCAAGGTCTTTGCCCGGATAAAATTTCTATGAATCGTTTACACATCAAAGCAGGGGAAAAAGCTTATAAAATCATTAAAGACGGAGGATTTGATTTTGACGCGGTTTCCGCTTATTTCGGAGCGGCGGTAGGACCGCGCTGGCTTGTTTCCAGTGGATTTGACCTGGCACTTCTTTCGCAGGGCCTGCTGGGAAACCGCAAACCCGTGAATTTAATCGGCTCGTCCGCGGGGGCCTGGCGTTTTGCCGCATGGATCCAGCCACAGGCTGTCGAATCCTACCGCAAATTAATTTCCACCTATATTACGGTAAATTATACCCGGGAAGATACGCCATCAACCATTCTGGAAAAATTTGACCGGATCATCAACGAGTATATCGAGAATGACGCACTGCCTTTTGCCCTGAACAACAAACACTACCGTCTATCGGTAATCACGGCCCGGTCAAGAGGGCTGGTTGCCTCGGAGAAACTTCTGCTGCAGAAAAGCGCACTGGCGGCCTGCTATATCATGAACTTCTTCAGCAGAGACAATCTTTATCATTTTGCCGACAGGGTTGTTTTTTATAATGGTTCCAAACCGCCTTTTTTTTGTCTTGGGCCGCAATTCCAAGGCAGATGCGTGCAGATCAATGAAGCAAATTTCAAATACGCCGTGATGGCCTCCGGTGCAATCCCGCTGGTTGTTGCCGGGGTAAAAAATATTTTCGGGGCACCCCATGGGGTTTACCGCGACGGAGGTTTGATTGATTATCACCTGTCCCATCAATTTGCCGCCAAAGAAAATGAACTAGTGCTTTTTTTTCATCATCAGGAACGGATCATTCCCGGCTGGCTCGATAAAAAAATTATACGTCGCGTCCCGGATGCTCAAACACTGAGCAACGTTGTCATGGTTTTTCCTTCACAGAGTTTCGTAGAAACGCTTCCGGACGGGAAAGTCCCGGATCGTGATGATTTTGCAAGTTATATTGACAACAACGGACAACGGATTGAAAACTGGAACAGAGTGGTTGAGTTATCCGCGCCGCTGGGTGAAGATTTCCTGGAACTGGTCGCAAGCGGCCGAATCCGGGATATAGTGGAAAAAATATGAGGAGTTAAACGTCGGGTACGAGAGATTGTAGGAATACAATGATTATTCAGGAACTCCTCGACATCTATACGTCCTGCGCGCTTTGTCCCCGTGCCTGCCGGGTTGACCGGACAAAAGGCGAACTGGGCTATTGTCGCCTGCCAGCCGATATTGTCATGGACTGCGCACTGGCCCATCACGGGGAAGAGCCGCCTCTTTCAGGAACACGCGGGGCCGGAACCATTTTTCTTTCTTCCTGCAACCTGGGGTGCATCTATTGTCAGAACTACCAGATATCCCACAGCGTCCGGGGACAGAGCAAGACGGTACTGCAGCTGGCTAAGGTGATGCTGGATCTGCAGAAACACGGCTGCCACAATATCGAACCCGTTACCCCGACACATCAGGCGCCTCTGATCATGGAGGCATTGTGCATGGCGCGCGCGCAGGGGCTTACTGTCCCGTTTGTCTATAATTGCGGCGGTTATGAAAA
>PHBN01000232.1 GCA_002840635.1 Deltaproteobacteria bacterium HGW-Deltaproteobacteria-1 | reverse complement strand
AACGCCGGCCTGTCACGCCGGAGGGCGTGGGTTCAAGTCCCATCGGCCCCGCCAGAAAATCGAAGGGAGCCTGCTCATTGCGGCTCCCTTTTTTTATCACAAACTACCCTCATAAGGGAACGTACAGGTGATTGACATAATCTATAGAGCATGTTTAATAAGGTCTGCAGGGCACCCTGTGAAATGAAATGAGCATCATTGCGAATCAATTGAAAAAGAGGTAATCGAATAACATGGACTACGAAGGACTAATCATACGTCCGCCCAGTGAAGCCTACAGCCTGCTTTTACAGGTCACGGTCGGCTGTTCTCACAACCGGTGCACATTCTGCGGCACATACCGGCAGAAAAAATTTAAGATAAAGCCTCTGGAGCAAATTGAAAAAGATCTGCAGGAAGCCGGAACATACGGTCCTATCAGCCGGCTTTTCCTGTGTGACGGTGATTCGCTGATAATCCCGCAGCCCCGTCTGGTAGAAATTCTGAAGATGATTAACAAGTATCTTCCGGGACTTGAGAGGATCGGAAGCTACGCCAACACGAAAAGCATTTTACGAAAATCGGTTGACGATCTCAGGGAACTGAGGGATCTGGGGCTGAAAATCATTTATCTGGGCGTGGAAACCGGCAATGCTGAACTGCTTACGAAAATTAATAAAGGCGCCACACGGGAAAAAATGGTGGAAGCGGCACGGCGTGTTAAAGAAGCAGGCATCGAGTTGTCGGTGACGGTCATTCTGGGCATTGGCGGTATTGAAAAGAGCATAGAACACGCAATGGATACGGCGAGCCTCCTGACGGAAATGGATCCGGATTATGTAGGCGCGCTGACGCTCATGCTTGTGCCGCAGACGGAACTGTATGAGGATTACAGGGCAGGGCGATTTGTTCTGCCTGATAAAATCGGCTTTATCCGGGAATTGTATCTGATGATCGCCAACTCCAATTTTACAGACTGTTACTTTACATCCAATCATGCGTCAAATTCAGCAGAATGCGTCCCGAGTATTTACGAGGCCTGTAATTGCGGGAGAAATTGAGACGGATATGAAAAAAATATCTGAACTGTTTTTCTGGCGCAAACCCGACTATATTCGCAGAGAAATATTAACGATGCTGGCCAAAGGGCAGAAAAGTGGAGTCTTTGATGATGCATCCAGAAAAATGATTGAAAACATTCTGGAATTCACATCCACCATGGTGCGGGAAATCATGATTCCGAGGACGGACATTGTTTCCATCAGCATGGACGACACACCGGAAGAGATGATTCACGAGATCGCGGAATCCCGCCATACGCGATTACCCGTGTACAGAGGGTCTGTCGACAATATAATCGGCATTCTGAACATCAAGGATCTGCTGAATGCCTGGCCGCAGAACATAACAACGTCCGACATCTTATCCCGTCTCACCAAGCCCTATTACATTCCTGAAACAAAAAATGCCCATCTGTTGTTTCATGAATTTAAAAACAACAAAAAACACATTGCCATTGTCATCGATGAATACGGGGGGACATCCGGTCTGGTTACGCTGGAGGATTTACTGGAAGAGATCGTTGGAGATATCCTGGATGAACACGAAGAGAGTCCTGATTCCGGGGATATCATTCAGATGCCCGATGGCGCCTTTATCGTGGAAGCGCGAACCGAGATCGAAAAAATTGAAGAGCATTTGCAGATCAGTCTGGAAAGAGGACGATATGAAACGGTAAGCGGGCTCATTTTAAATACGATTCGAAGAATCCCGCACCAGGGGGAAAAATTTCAGATTGAAGGAATGGATATTACCATCGAAACTGCGGACGAACGAAGCATTAAAAAAGTGAAAATAAAAAAATTGGATGATGATCTTTTAAATGAAAAATAAAGACGCGCAAACAACACAGGAACTCTCCGATAACAAACTCAGCGCTTACCGTATTTTTTTTGCACTTTTCAGCGGCGTCCTGCTGTTTTTATCTTTTCCAAAATTCGGTCTGGGATTTGTTGCCTGGTTTGCCTTTGTTCCTTTGTTTATCGCCTTGAGGGATGTCGTTTCTTTTTGGCGGTCACTGCTATTGGGATGGATTGCGGGGATGACGGCTTGTATCGGAATCCTTTACTGGATAACGCATGTGATTGTGAATTTCGGCCATCTGCCGCTATATCTGGGAATCATCCTCATGCTGCTTCTGGCCTGTTATTTGAGCCTTTACACCGCATTGTTCGCTGCGGGAATCGTATGTTTGAGAAAATGGATTCCTCTGTATCTTTCCGCGCCGGTTTTGTGGATGTGCCTGGAATATGTCAAGTCGAAGGCGTTTACCGGTTTCCCCTGGGAAAACCTGGGATATTCCCAGTTTAACAATCTCTTTTTTATTCAGATTGCCGATGTTGTCGGTGTGTTTGGATTATCTTTTCTGATCGTTCTTTTAAATACCGCTTTTTATACCTTCATGACGGAGCGATTGAAAAAGTCGCTTGCTTTGGGTGCCGCTGTGTTTCTGCTTTGGGCGGGCGTCTATGTGTATGGTGTTCAGCGAATCAATCAAATCAATCAAATGTTGAACGATGCGCAGGGAATGGAAGTTTCACTGGTTCAGGGAAACATCAGTCAGTCGATCAAATGGAACGCCAATTTTCAGAAAGAGACCATCAATATTTACGAGGAATTGTCATTGCGGCAGCCATCGGCAGCCGGCGGACTGATTGTGTGGCCTGAAACAGCTGTGCCTTTTCACTTTCAGGACGATTCCGACTTGCAGCGCCAAGTGAAGGATATCCCAATCAAGACCAATAGCTGGTTCGTTTTCGGGTCCACAAGCTATCAGGTCCGCGACGGTAATATGGATTATTACAACAGCGCCTACCTGCTTTCTCCCCGGGGTGATATCCAGGGTAAATATGACAAGGTGCATCTTGTCCCTTACGGTGAATATGTTCCGATGAGAGCCGTATTTCCGTTTATCGGCAGATTGGCCGAGGGGATCGGTGATTTCGGCGAGGGAAAGGGATTTCATCCCCTGGAAATGGGAGAAAGAAAAATCGGGGTGATGATCTGTTATGAAGGAATCCTGCCCGAAGCCGGAAGAATGTACAAAAATGCCAAGGCCGACCTGCTCGTAAACATTACAAACGATGCCTGGTTCGGCAGCACATCAGCCCCGTATCAGCACCTTTCCATGACCATATTCCGGGCGGTCGAGACAAGGCTTTATCTTGTGCGGGCGGCCAATACCGGCATTTCAGCGATTGTTCATCCGACAGGAAAAATTATGTCGAAAACCGGAATATTTCATAAAGACGCAATTCATGGCCGTATAAAGTATATTCAGTTACCGACGATCTATGCAAAATACGGCGATTGGCCGGTGGGGGCCGGTTTCTTATGCCTGGCCGTTTTTTTCTTTTGGAGCCTTAGAAGGAGGGGAAAATAATGTCGGAAGAAAGCATTCATGAAACCATCAATGACCTGAAAAAAAGAATTCAATATATCGGAGAATGTCTTTGACGTCACTGAGCTGGAATTAAAAGTGAAGGATCTGGAAATCCTGTCCGCCAAAAAGGATTTCTGGGATGATCCGGAGCAGGCCCGAACCCTCCTGCAGAAAAAAACAAAATTGTCCGGCGCGCTCGACAGCTGGAAGAAATTTCGAATGCAGATTCAGGACGCTGAAACCCTCTGGTCAATTGCCTCTGAAGAAAAAGACGAACAGGTCTTGAATGATCTCGAATCCGAACTGGAGAAATTGTCTTCCGATGTGAAAATTGAAGAGCTCAAGATGATGCTCTCGAGCGATCAGGACCCGATGAACGCGATTGTGAACATTCATGCCGGGGCGGGAGGAACGGAAGCGCAGGATTGGGCGGAAATGCTTCTGCGCATGTATTTGCGGTGGGCGGAAAAGAGGAATTTTAAAA
>PHBN01000231.1 GCA_002840635.1 Deltaproteobacteria bacterium HGW-Deltaproteobacteria-1 | reverse complement strand
ATACCAGCGTGATCAACTGCTGGCGCTGATCGAATTTCTCGAAAAACAAACCGGCAAAAAAATGGATAAGGAACGCCTCTGGGAAGCAATCCGCCTGGGCGATAAAGCATGGCAGCTCTGGTATGACATCGACCGTCTGCGTGTCGCCATCCCCTGCCCCATGCCGTCTCAGGACCACTTCAGCATCATGGTCGCCGGCCATTACTACACGGGCACACAGGTCGCCGTTGATTTTTATCAGAAGCTCTACGACGAAGTGAAATATAAGGTGGACCATAAAATCGGTGTCATCGCCGACGAAAAATACCGCATCCTTTACGGCGGCGGCCTGCCGCCCTGGCACACGCTCTGGATATTCAACTACTTCGAAAGTTTCGGCGCGGTGTTTGTCATTGAAAACGTTTACCGCGGTTTCGATCCGGTCGAAGTGCCAGTAAAGGTTAAGGACCCGGTGGATTACCTCGCCTGGCGGGCCTTTTTGCGCTTCACACGTTATCATGAAAAAGCACGCGCGCGCAGCGGCAACCCCACGGTGGAAAAACTGCTGGACATGATCAACGACTACAAAATCGACGGCGTTGTCTTTCACGCCTGCCGTTCGTGCCGGGCAACCACCATCGGTCAAACGCACATGAAAAGTGAACTGGGAAAATACTCGGATCTTCCAATGATGCAGCTCGTCTCCGACATGGTTGATTTACGCGATTACTCGGAAGCGCAGTGGAAAGCGCAGATCAGTGCGTTTATTGAAGCCCTTCAGGGGAGAAGAAAGTAGGCTGTTAGCTGGATTCCGGGTCCCACTTCGCTTGCCCGGAACCGCGTGACCTGCAAGGTTATGACAGAGAGAAAACGGCAGTAACGTCTCGAACCAGCGTTGAACAACCATAGGGAACAAATTCATGCTGTTTGCCGGAATTGATATCGGGTCCACAATGACAAAGGTAGTGATTGTGGATGATGATGAAAAGATACTCGCCTCGCACATCGGGCCGACCGGTGCGGAACACCGGCATCTGGCGCTGAAAGTCATGGATGACACGCTCAAGAAGGCGGGGCTGGCCTTCGAAAATCTTGATTTCATCGTCGCCACGGGCTATGGCCGCATCAATGTGCCGTTTGCCGACAAGCAGATCACGGAAATCACCTGTCACGCGCGCGGCATCCGTGCACTATTTCCCTCCGCAAAGATCATCATCGACATTGGCGGGCAGGATTCCAAGGGCATCAAACTGGATTCCGAAGGAAAAGTCGCCAACTTTGTCATGAACGACAAATGCGCCGCCGGAACAGGCCGCTTTCTGGAAGTCATCGCCGAAACGCTGGGAATTAATCTTACGGATATGGGCGACATAGCGCTCAAGGCCGACGGCTTCGTTCAGATATCCAACATGTGTACCGTCTTTGCCGAACATGAAGTGACCTCGCGTCTGGCCGAAGGCGCTGGTGTGGCGGAAATTGTCGCCGGTCTGCACGAAGCCATTGCGGGCCGTGTCGTCAATATGACTCGTCACCTGGGTATTGAAAAGGATGTTGTGGTTACCGGAGGCGGCGCAAAAAATCATGGGCTTATCAAAGCCATCGAAGGCAAAGTGGGTTTCCCCGTGCTGACGCCGCCAGAACCTTTTATCACCGGTGCTTTGGGTGCGGCACTGGTCGGAAAGGATTTTTATGACCGGGGCATGCAACCCGCCGGGGCACGCAGGCGGGAAGATGTTAAATTCTTCTCGTAGAGATTAATCACCGATGGTGTTCTCCGCTGGCGGTGGACACGATAGAGGTTATATGAACAACACAAAAAGATTTTATGCCGGTTTAGACATGGGCTCCGTGTCCATCAAGGCGGCGCTGATCAGCGAAAAGCGGCTGATCGCTTCCAGCCTGATTGCATCCGGCGGGAATTATAAGGATGGCGCAAAAAAAGTTATGGATGACGTGCTAGCTCATGCCCTGATACCCCAAGGGGCACGCGAGGGCACGAGTGCCGGCATCACCATGGAGCAACTTTCCGGCCTGGTGGTTACTGGACTTGGTGCGGAAAGCACCCCTTTTTCTGCGAGGCAGGTTTCCGATATTTCACACCTCAGGGCAGAATTGCTGATTTTTTGATGAGTGAAAAATGCGCCACCGGTTCGGGAAGATTTCTGCAGGTGATCGCGCGCATTCTGCACGTCAACCTCGACGACATCGGACCTCTTTCCCTTGAATCGGAAAACCTGGTAGAGTTTTCAACCAACTGCGCCGTCTTTGCCGAATCGGAAACGATTTCACGCATTGCCGAAGGCGCAAAAGCCGCGGATATTCTGGCAGGCGTCCACAAAGCGATGGCGTCTAAAGTCAGCATGCTGGTCAAAAGACTGAAGTTGGAGCCGGATGTGGTGCTTACCGGAGGCGGCGGTGATGACGCGGGACTGGCAGATGCGATTGGTCACGCACTGAAAATAAAAATTCTGGTGCCGGATCAGCCCAGGCTCACCGCTGCCTTTGGCGCGGCGTGCCTGGCAGCGGAAGACAACCCCTGACATTTCAGAAGGTAAAAAATCCCACGGGACATTCGATAATCTGACCGTTAAGATGCCCTGAGCGCATCCACAATCTTCATCCGCGAGGCGCGCAGCGCCGGAAGCACACCGCCAATCAATCCCATCGCGAGGGCGAAAGCCATCGACTGTAAAATAATGCCGGGTGTCAACGTGAATTTAAAAGCCAGCTCGGAAAACGTCTGAAAATTCACCGTGGAGATCGTGATAAACTGCATGAACGAAGCGAAAAACAATCCCAGAAAACCGCCGATAAACCCCAAAAGCAGTGATTCGGTCAGAAATGCCAGCAGGATGTTGCGGCGGCGAAAACCCAGAGCACGCAGCGTACCAATTTCCGCCGTGCGGCTGGAAACGGCGGAATACATGGTGATCATCGCGCCGATGATCGCGCCGATTGAAAAGATGATGGTCAGGGACAGGCCGAGGATTCGCAGAAACTTGGCCATCATTTCCGATTGGTCACGATAATACTTGGTTTCGCGTTTTGCTTCCAGTGTCAGGCGCGGGTCCTTTTCAATGGCCTCCTTCGCCGCATCAAAAGCATCCGGATGATTCAATTTGAAAATCATCGAGGAATAGACAGAACGCCGGAAGGCCTGCATCACCTGATCGACGTCGCCCCAGATTTCCGAGCTGAATCCCGTATTGCCTGCATCAAAGATACCGACAACCGTCCATGTGCGCATGCCCCAAGTCAGCGTCTGCTGCAGACCCACACCCTGAAATCCTTTGGCAATGCTGTTGCCGACAACGACTTCCGATGAGCCCATCCGCAGCATACGGCCCGCCACCAGTTTTACCTGCGGCCGAAGCGGCAGGGATTCTTCCTGGACACCGCGCACGACGACGTTGGAATGACTGGAGGACTGTTCTGTTCCTCTTTTTTTCAGGGCAATCAGCACGACGCATTCTTTGGCTATAATGGGCCGTCCCTGATGGCCCACGGCGACCTGCGGCAGCATTTCCACGATGGCGGCTGATTTGCGTTCGATACTGCTCATCACTTCAGACGCGGAGGCTTTGCGCACGACAACCACATTGTCGGGAGAACCGGTTTCGACCAGTGTTTTCTGCAATCCGGCGGCCATCATCAGCACGGCGGCGAAAACAAAGACCACCAGCGCCATGCCCGACACTGTCAGGATGGTCGTTAGCCGGCGCTTCCAGAGATTTCGAAAACTGTAGGAAAAAGGAACCGCCATCAGCCGATCCTCCTTAATCCGTCCGCAATGCGGATGCGGATGGCATGGCTGGTCGGGATGATTGCAGCTAAAAATGCAATGAGAAACGCGGCAATCACATCCATATAAATCGTTTTCGCGGAAACCAGAAAGACCGGAAAATACGTTGACAGCTGTTGACCGAAAACTCTGGCCGCAGGAAAGGTCAGAGCAATACCGATGAGGCCTCCGGTTAGTGTAATGACCAGCGCTTCTCCGAAAATAAGAATCGTGATGTCCCGGGCGCCGAAGCCGAGTGTTTTCAAAATCGCGTAATCGCCGGTTCGTTCACGGGTGGTCATGGCCATGGTGTTGGCCACAACCGCCATAATGATGAAAATAACGACAAACGACACCATCTGAATCGCCGTGACAATCGCTTCGGCCATGGCAATGAATCCAAGGTTAAAGGCCTTTTCCGTTTCCGTCAGGGTTTCGGCCAGTGAATTTTTAAACATCTTGTCAATCGCGACGGCTGTTTCCGCGGCAGCGTCAGGCCGGTTCACACCGATCATAAAGAAACCAACCTGATCCGCCATGGCCGGCATTACTTTTTTGATCGACTCGTTCAGATACGCCCAGTGGAAAAAAAACTGCGTTTCGTCAACTGTATTGTCACGGCCGGTATAAATCGCCCGTAAAACAAAATCCCAGTTTCCCGGATAAATCATCCCTTTGAGCGTAATATTATCACCGACTTTCCAGCCATATTTATTGGCAAGTTTTTTGCCCGCCACAGCTCCCTTGCGGTCGGCCAGGAAAGATTTTTTCTGCTTTTGTTCAACAACAAATTCGGGATACAGATCGAAATAGGTCCGGGGTTCCACGCAAAAATTCGGGAAGAAATTTTTCTCGTTGATGTAAACACCGCCAAACCAGTTGCCATAGGATACCCTCTTAACGCCTTCTACCTGCCGGATCTTTTCGTTGTAGGAAATGGGCAGCGGAAAGATAATGGAAATGGCGTTGCGCGTAACCAGGCGCGAGGTGGATGCAGCTTCGACACCGGCATAAAAGGAACTGACCACTGTCCTCAAAAGACCGAAGGCAAGAATGGCCACGGCTATTCCCAAAATGGTGAGAGAGCTTCGCAATTTGTTGTGAAAAGCGTTTCTAAAAAGGATTTTGAGCAGCATCATGGTTAAGATACCCCTTGTCCAGATGGCGCATTACACCGGCTCGCTGCGCAGCGCGCGGATCGTGCGTGACCATGATGATCGTTTTTCCCATGTCGCGGTTGAGC
>PHBN01000230.1:10796-12637 GCA_002840635.1 Deltaproteobacteria bacterium HGW-Deltaproteobacteria-1 | reverse complement strand
TTGTCCGTCAATGCCGCTTACTTCCTTAAGTGCCTTTATGCCGGGACGTTTGCCTTCCGTGATTAATTCCAGGCCGATTTTTGCAAAAATCCGGTTTTCGCCAACAAGCGGCGCAATATCGCCAATGGTGCCCAGCGCGACAATATCCAGATATTCTTTGAGATTTGGATAACGGTCGTCCTTCCAGAAACCTTCTTTGCGCAGTGTGCCCCGAAGCGCGATGAGAAAATTAAAGGCAATCCCGACACCGGCCAGGTGTTTGAACGGGAAAGAGCAGTCTGACCTGGCCGGATTGATGCAGGCCACGGCATCAGGGAGCTGATCGGATATTTCATGATGATCCAGGACAATCGTATCGATACCGACAGACTTTGCATAAGCGATTTGTTCAATATCGGAAATTCCACAGTCCACCGTGATAATCAGTTTGACATTTTTCCCCTTAAGCTGGTCGATGACCGGGATTTTCAATCCGTAACCTTCCTGAACTCTGTCCGGAATGTAATAAGACACATTTCCGGTTAGTTCTTTTATGAATTTGTATAGAATGACAACGGACGTAATTCCATCCGCGTCATAGTCGCCATAGATGACAATTTCTTCACCGGTGTGAATAGCTTTGATCAGCCGGCTTACGCCTTTTTTCATGTCCTGCATTAAAAAAGGGCTGTGCAAATCATTTAGGGAAGGATACAGATACCGGTGCGCGTCTTCCAGGGTGGAAACTTGCCGGTTCAGTATCAGCTGAGAAATGATCCTGGAGATGCCGAATTCCTTCGCCAGGGATTCTTCAATTTTTTGGGGGCCGGTATCTTTCAGCTTCCATTGTGTCACCGGCAGACGTTCTTCTCTTGTCATACATTCATCTTTAATATTATTTTCTTTTTTATCATATCAGGGGGAAATTCTATGTCAAGCATTCATTGATCATCTTGATCTTTAAAACGATAAATGGTAATTAAATAAAAAATGCAAAGAAAATGGTTTATAATAAACACAAGAGATATCGCGCTTGTACAGTTTATACTGGAAGGTTATGAAGGGCTGGTTACCGTTTCTACGATCGACCCCAAAGAAGCCATTATTCAAATTTTAATCATGCCGGATTTCGGGGATGATGTGGAAGGCATCCTGGTGCATCTGAAAGACCGGTTCACGATGAAAGAAATACCTTCCTGCCATACTCAGGTGAATTCATGCTGATGTTGACACATACCTGCCTACTGCAGAAAATCATGGATTCATCCAATGTCAAAAACAGCGATCCAGATATCTATATATATAATATTGCTCCAGACTTACTGACGCTTCATCCTGATATTAACGCCAACCAGACCCATTTCATCGACCGGTTTATTCAAGCGCCACCGGATCATAAACGCACAGCATACATCATGTTCCATCTGCTGGTGGACGATCTGGCTCATTACGGGAGCATCTGCCTTCAATCCAGGAAAGGTTTTGACCCTCATTCCGAAGGCTACACATATGTAAAGGGGCGGCATCTTATAGAATCTATTGTAGAATTGTATAAGATCATCGGAAGGGATATCTCATACAGCGAAGCTGCCTACCGTTCTCACTTAATCATCGAAATGATTTATGATCTGGTGATTTTACCGCATATCCATGACGACGGTTCGATAGAGCTTCTGGAAGACGCGATTCATTTCACGTTTGACCGCAAGTGCAAAGAATTTTGTGAAGATATTTCATGGCTTTATGGTATTCAAAAAGACCATGCCCAGGATGTGCTGAAAAATGCCGTATCCTATATCACGAAAGAAAGAATGAATCGGATTATGAATATCGAAGGCCGAATTCGCCTTTTTACGGACAGA
>PHBN01000230.1:8720-10713 GCA_002840635.1 Deltaproteobacteria bacterium HGW-Deltaproteobacteria-1 | reverse complement strand
AGACGGTTTTGCTCTTATTATTGGCGTGACTGACATTATTTCCTACCTGCGGCTTTTTTCCACATACGTCACAAATACGAGACATGGTTTAACTCCTTTTAAAAAATGTAGGTGGTTCCTAAGCTATAATGGTTTATTTTGCAAGCATTTTTTGCAATTAAATAAGGACATCACACAAGTTGATGTATGGCTATCGGCCATTCCTCATCTTTGCAGGCTGCCCCGTTGTTTCCAGCACTCTCTGCCAGACACTGCCCTGCGGATCAATCTGTCTGCCGGATATTGCCACGGACAGGGGCAGGTGGACATATTCATTTCTCCTGAGCGCCACCATCAATCCTGTTTTCCCAGCCATTGCCGCGTGCACGGAGTATTGTCCCAGAGAGCTGCAATAAATGCTGTCCGAGGCATTGGCCGGGACGGAGCGGATCAGGTAACTGGGTTCAATATATTTCAAATTGATTTCCAGATTGATTTCCCGGAAATGCCGACTGATGACATCTTTCAGAAAAAGGCCGATGTCCTGAAGGCGGATATTTCCCGACGCGTCCGTTTTTTGTTCCGTGGGATGCTGATTCATCAACTCCTGCCCCGCGCCCTCCGCGACTAGAATAACCGCATGTCCGCGCTTTTTCATCCTGTTTTCGAGTGCTTTTAAGAACCCATGATCTCCATCCAGATCAAATGGAACTTCGGGAATCAGTACAAAATTCGCGTCACCCTGAGCCAGTGCAGCGGTGGCCGTAATACAACCGGACAGTCGGCCCATGATTTTCACCAGGCCGATGCCGTTAAAGGCACCCTTGGCTTCCACGTGGGCGCTGCGCACCGCTTCTACGGTTTTATCGATGGCCGTGTCAAATCCGAAGGATTTTTCAATCAGATTCAGATCGTTGTCAATGGTTTTGGGAATCCCGATAACGGAAATTTGCGCTCCTCTTTCAGAAATTTCCTCTGTCAATTTTTCCGCGGCTCTCATGGTTCCGTCACCACCGACACAGAAAAGAATGTTGATGTTGAGGTTTTCCAGATAATCTACCATCACCGCAACATCCTGAGGACCGCGGGATGAAGAAAGAATACTTCCGCCAATGTGCTTGATGTCCTTCACATAGTCCGGTGTAAGCTTCACGGGTTTGTCCCCGTATGCCGGATTCAGCCCACGCAGCCCGTATTTTATTCCCAGGATATTTTTCACGCCGTAGCGGTAAAACAGCGTCATGGTTACTGAACGGATCACATCATTGATGCCGGGGCAGAGACCGCCGCATGTGACGATTGCACCCTTGGTCTGGTCCGGATCAAAAAAAATCTTTTTCCGGGGGCCGGCCGGCTCGATAGACAGAGGCTTTCCGGCGGAATCCTTAATTTGGGCATAATCGGCAAGGCGGGCATGAAATAAAATCCTGTCATGATCATTAACGTAATTGCTGATGTTCAGAGGTGAATCTACCTGACAGCTCCCGAGGTTTGCGATCTTGAAATGATTGTTCATGACATCAACTCCTTTTCTGGATTACCCGGAGCGCGGCATTTTTGCCGGAAAGGATTTCCCCGTCAAAGCCCGCATCGGACAGCAATGACGTCCCCGTCAGAAAAACATTGTCATAAAGTGTCTTATTGTTTTTGGCTGCAAAAGATGTGAAAAATGAATTGCGCACTTTATATTTCGGACTGATGACTTTACGTGATTCATAAGAAATGTCTATGGCCTTGTCAATATCGGACATTTCAACATGATCCCTTAAGAAAGGGAAAAAAACATCGAGTCTGTCCAAAATTGAATCGGCCTCACGTTTTAAAGCGTCCGGGGTCCATTTCTCCTGTTGATCGGGAAGGTAAACCGTTGCTGTGAGTGATGTCTTCGCATGAGCAGGATTCTTGTCCTTTTCCGGAAGACTCGTCTCCAGAATAATCAGATTGTTGTCATAAAGATCTCTCGTTACATCCGAAACGACAGCAACATGTCTGGCCATCTGCTCAGGCAGGCAGG
>PHBN01000230.1:0-8643 GCA_002840635.1 Deltaproteobacteria bacterium HGW-Deltaproteobacteria-1 | reverse complement strand
TTTTTCAATAAGCGCGTTGAATAAAAATTGTTTGCCCTGGGGGAAAAAAGAAACACCGCGCATGGGTGAACAATACTGAAAAGCGGAAGCAAAGGAAAATAAATCTTCATTGTTAAAAGAAAGAAGAGCCTGCTGTGCTTCCCAGACTTTTTCCAGCGATGTATTTTTAGACAGAATTTTATCAAAATGAACCGCGCCGAATTTGTACCGGACAATGTAAGGAAGTATTTTCAGATAGGCAAGGTATTCCTGAGGATGATTCGGCTGAAGCTGTGGATGTTCAGCCAGCCAGTTTTGAAATACGTCCGATGCATCCGAAGCGATGTTATAAAAATCCCTGATGTCGTCTGCCAGTTCGGGAAATTCACGGGCCAATTCCGCTTGCAGCAGCAACGGGTCTTTGTAAAAATCGATCCGTTTATCGGGGAGAATAATCTGAAATGCCGTATCAATGGGCGATGCGTGGTCTTCGGGAAGCACAATCCCCAGTTCAATCAGGACAGACAGTCCCGGTTGTTCCCTGCCCAGGCCTGTAATCGGCGTAGGATCGATGTTAAAAATAAAGTCACCGATCAAGTTCAGCCCGCCGAGACCGCTTTCCGCAATCAGCAGCGTATTCAGGCCGTTCCCGCTGGCGTAGGCAGCCGATACGTGAGAGGACAGATCATCACCTATGACAATCAGATCATACATAAAACATTATTTTCCTCCGGATATTTCGCATTCCTGTTAACGGTCCAGGGGCGGATTATGCAACGCAACGGCATCACAATTTTTGATATTGTTAACTTCCACGTGACGGCCTTCTGAATGATAATGGGACCGGTATCAACACCTTCATCTACAAAATGAACGGTACAACCGGAAAACTTTACGCCGTAATCAATGGCCTTCTGCTGCACATGCGTTCCCGGAAAAGCAGGCAGCAGGGCAGGGTGGATATTGATGATCCTGTTCTCAAAAGCCCGCAGAAAAGATGCCGTAAGGATCCTCATGAATCCGGCCAGCACGATCAAATCGACCCCCGCATCCTTTAGAAGGCGGATCAATTCACGGTCAAAGTCTTCCCTGTTGGAATAATCCTGATGTTTGATAACCGCGCAGGCAATATGATGATTCTTTGCCCTTGTTAAACCATATGCCTCTTGATTATTGCTCACAACGATTTGAATCCGGGCAGGGAGGCCTTCCTGTTCAATATGATCGATGATGGACTGAAGATTTGATCCGCTGCCGGAAATCACTTTTTTTCGATCGTGCCGATCAGGTATGCAGTTTCTCCCATCACTTTCAGGCGGTCAAGAATTTCCTGTGATTCTTTTTCCGAAACGATCATCATCATGCCGATACCCATATTGAAGACCCGAAACATTTCTTTTTCATCTACATGGCCGATGTCGCGAATAACGGAGAAAATCGGGGGGATCTTCCAGCTGCCCGTGGTAATGACGCACCGGCAGACCTCGGGAATAATGCGGGGAATATTGTCGTAAAAACCGCCTCCGGTAATATGAACCAGTCCTTTGATATTGAAACTCTTAAAAATATTCAAAAGGGATTTGACATAAATACGGGTGGGTTCCAGCAGTTCCTGGCCGATGGTTTTTGCAAGTCCCGGCACAGAGTCACTTAACGAGAGCCTGCCTTTTTCCAGAAGAACCTTGCGTGCCAGTGAAAAACCGTTGCTGTGCAGGCCGGTCGAAGCGAGGCCGATTACACGGTCGTTAATGCTGATGGTGGAACCGTCGATAAGTTTCTCCTGCTCCACAACGCCCACACAAAATCCGGCCAGATCATAGTCGCCCGACTGGTAGAAGCCCGGCATTTCGGCCGTTTCGCCTCCAAGCAGCGTGCAGCCCGCCTGTTTGCATCCCTGGACGATGCCATCCACAATCTGAACACTTTTTTCCACTTCGATTTTGCCTGTTGCCAGGTAATCCAGAAAGAACAGAGGCTCCGCCCCCTGAACAATGACATCATTAACCGACATAGCAACCAGATCGATTCCAATGGTATCGTGCTTGTCCATCAGGTGTGCAATCTTGAGTTTTGTTCCGACGCCGTCCGTTGAAGAGACGAGAATCGGATTTTTCATTTTGGCGATATCAAGCCGGAACAAACCGCCAAAACCCCCGATTCCTGAAATCACTTCCTTGCGGGCCGTCATTTTAATGAGAGGTTTAATGCGTTCGACAAACGCATTGGCGTTATCGATGTTCACGCCTGCGTCTTTATAAGTAGATTTTTTGGATTTTACGGATTTTGTTGCCATAGGACCCCATAAATTTATGATACTTGCGCAAAAAGAATTTATTTGTTAAAAAAGTCAGCAATTTCCGGAAATTCATCTGTTTGACGAGCAGTGTTGAGGAGACTTGAATGGAGTCGTTTAGAAAAAATCTGCAGAAAATCGAGCAGCCTCTGCTGTTTGCCGTCAGAGATGATTTTAAAAATCTTTCACACATTAAAAATTTGGGAAAAGCCATGACTGGAATCATAGCCCTGCAGATTGACGCCATTCCACCCGTTGCACAAAACAGATTCGAACCTCCACTTGGCAATCTACTGACCATTTTTTCCGATTATGACGCGCAGGATTCCGCGGGCAAGAAAACAAAAATTATCGAGGCGGTAAAAATTCTGGAAAGATTAATGGACGCCATAGATGTTTTTGACTCGCACAAACCTTTATCTCCGCTTAGGGAAGAACAGATCAACGAAAGAATATCGGATTTGAAAACATCCGCCGAAAAACTGTCTGTGCCTGTGCAGTATCTGAAAGGCGTCGGCCCCAAAATGGCCGCCCGTTTTCAGGCAAAGAAGATCAGCACCATTGAGGATTTGCTTTATTTTCTGCCCCGCACTTATGATGACCGTAAACTGGAAACGGGGAGAATCCAGACGATCATTGCGGTGGTTGTTTTGAGCGAATTCCGGTATTACGGCAGAAAAAGAATTCTGGAAGTCACCGTCAGTGATAATACGGCCAACCTGACTGTCAAGTGGTTTAAGGGCCGGATGTCTTATCTTACGGGCATTTTTAAAAAAGGTGTCCGTGCCATTTTCACAGGTCCGGTTACGCCCAATTATGCCGGAAAAACCATGATTCATCCCGAGTATGAAATTCTGGAAGAAGATGATGATGAAAATCTGCTGAACTTCAAACGGATTGTTCCCGTCTATTCGGAGACAGAGGGTCTGCATCAGAAATATATCAGAAAAGTCATGTACGGAGCGCTGGATCAATATTCACGCTATATCGCGTCACCCATCCCCGCTGAAATCTGCCGCAAACGAAATCTGCTCAATATTCACGAAGCCATGCTCACCGTCCACTTTCCGGGTCATGACGAACAGATCCAGCCATTCATCGACGCGCGCTCGGAGGCACACCGTCGGCTGATCTATGATGAGTTTTTCTTCTTTCAACTGGGAATGGCCGTAAAAAAATCCGGCCGTATCCTGGATAAAGGGATTTCGTTTCATCTGGAGGGGAGGCTGCTAGACAGGTTTTATGCCTCGCTGCATTTCACGCTAACCGCCGCCCAGCAGCGGGTAATTGCTGAAATTCAAAAGGATCTTCAGTCCTCGACTTCCATGAACCGTCTCCTGCAGGGCGATGTGGGAAGCGGGAAAACGCTTGTGGCAATGGCGGCCATGATCACTGTATGCGAGAATGCCTGCCAGGTCGCACTGATGGCACCTACAGAAATCCTGGCCAGGCAACATTATATCACGCTGTCTGCGTGGGCCGAACCGATCGGGCTTCGCGTTGTTTTGCTTACCGGCAGCATGGCAAATGCCGCGCGCAATGAAATTCTGGCTAAGATTGCATCCGTTCTGGTCATGACGGCCACACCCATACCGAGGACACTGGCCATGACCGTTTACGGAGATCTGGATGTTTCGGTCATTGATGAAATGCCGCCGGGGAAAAAACCGGTACGCACGATTTTAATGGGGGAAAGCAGAAGAACGGCGGTTTACGATGCCATCCGCAAGGAAATAGCCAAAGGTCACCAGGTTTTTATTGTGTATCCGCTGGTGGAGCAGTCGGAAAACCTTGATTTGAAAGACGCGACAAAAATGGCAGATCACCTGCAGAAGGATATTTTTACTGATTGCCGGGTCGGACTGATGCACGGCAGGATGAAAGATCTGGAAAAAGAGTCGGTCATGAAAGATTTTCAGGAAAATAAAACAGCCATTCTGGTGGCCACAACCGTGATTGAAGTGGGCATTGATGTGCCGCACGCCTCGCTGATGGTGATCGAGCACGCAGAGCGTTTCGGCCTGTCGCAATTGCATCAGTTGCGGGGAAGGGTGGGCAGAAGGGACATCCCCTCAACCTGCATCCTGCTTGCTGATTATAAGGTGTCGGCTGACGCCCGCAAAAGACTGAAAATCATGGAAAAAACCACTGACGGGTTCGCGCTTGCGGAAGAGGATTTGGTCATCCGCGGCCCCGGAGATTTCCTGGGGACACGGCAATCCGGTCTTCCCGATTTTCGAATTGCAAGCATCATCCGGGACGCGCGTATTTTAAATGACGCGAAGGAAGATGCCTTTGCCCTTGTCGCCCGCGATCCGCTGCTGGAAAAACCGGAGCATGCCATTCTCAAACAATCTTTAATTGCAAAATGGCAGGGCAAACTGGATCTTGCCAGGACGGGATGAAACAAATTTATTTTGTCTTTGGGTGATGCTCGTGATAAGGTCTGCGTCTGAAAAACGGGTGATCATGAATGTTGTCACGGGATGGATCCAATGAACAAGACTCAAATCGTCGTACCATGCTATAACGAATCAAAACGAATTAAAGCGGAAGCCTTCCTGGGCGCTCTGGAAAAGGATCCAAATCTGTCCTTTCTCTTTGTCAACGATGGCAGCACAGACGACACATTTAATCTTCTTCAATCCCTGAAAGAAAAAAAATCTCGTCAAATTGAAATTTTAAATCTGGAGAAAAATTCGGGTAAAGCCGAGGCCGTCCGCAGGGGAATGCTCAAGTCTCTTGAAGGCCCTTTTGATAACATAGGATACTGGGATGCCGATCTGGCAACACCGGTTAGTGCCATCGAAGTCTTCTGCCGTCTGCTGGATTCCAGAGACGCAGAAATCGTTATGGGTTCAAGAGTGAGACTTCTCGGACGCAACATACAGAGAAAAGCGGCGAGGCACTATTTAGGGAGAATATTTGCAACCTGTGCTTCATTCTTGCTGAATATCAATATTTATGACACCCAGTGCGGCGCAAAGATATTCAGGGCTTCTGATTCCCTGAAGAAGGTTTTTCAAAAACCCTTCAAGGTCCACTGGACGTTTGATGTGGAGATGTTCGCCAGGTTTCCCATCGTCACGGGAAAAACTCTGGCTGAAATCAGTTCCCGATGGGTAGAATGCCCGCTGGATGAGTGGTTTGACGTGCAGGGCTCAAATATCAAGCCAAAGCATTTTATCAAAGGTGGAGGTGAATTTCTTATGTTGTGCTTATACCTGCGCACTCCCGCCCGGAAGATTTATGAAAAATATCTTCTTGAATCATAACGGAAGCATCTTAAGATGGAATCTCTCATCAAAAATAACCTGAACACTGCCCGGTTGCTGCTGCTTTTGACCCTGTTTGGCATCTTATACATGGCCGGTCTGCATCAACCTGTCGTCATTGATTACGATGAAGGTTTTTATGCCGAGATATCCCGCGAGATTGTCCCTTCCTTAAACGGTGAAAACAATTTTGAAAAACCTCCCATGCTCTACTGGGGGCAGATGCTCGGCTATACATTATTCGGCATAAACGCTTTCGGTGCCCGCTTTGTCAATGCGCTGGCGGGAATCGCCCTGGTTCTCCTGATCTTTCTGATCGGACAAAAACCGCTGGGGGCAAAAACGTCTTTCAGGGCGTCTCTCATTCTGGGCAGTTCCATTTTTTTTGTTTACCTGTCCCGCATAGCCATGACGGACATGCTGCTGACACTTTTCTTTACGCTTTGCCTGTATTTTGCCTGGAAGGCAATAGAGCGATCGTCGCAGAATCAATCCGGCGCATATTATTTCTGGGCCGCCTGCGCGTTTGCGGGATTTGCCATGCTCACGAAGGGAGCCATTGGAATACTCTTTCCCGCCGTTACCGTATTTATTTATCTCCTGACCCTTGGCCGTCTGCGTGTTCTTTTTCAACCGTCATGGTTGATTCCGGGAATCGTCATTCTGGTTGCCATCGGCTTTTCCTGGTATCTTCTTCTGGGATTTAATCATCCCGAAGGCTTTTCTTTTATGAAAGAGCTTTTCATAAAACATCATTTTCAACGTTTCTCAAAACCGATGGAGGGCCACTCTGGACCGATATACTTCTATCTGATTGTTTTCCTGGCCGGTTTTATGCCCTGGAGCGCCTTTACACCGCTTGCCGCTTATCACAGTCAATTCAGGGATTCTTCAAACGAGCGTGTTCGATTCCTCCGGTTCTTTCTCCTGTTTTCACTGGTCACATTCATTTTCTTCTCCATCGCCGCCACCAAGCTGCCGAACTATATCTGCCCGGCATTGCCCGGTATTGCCCTGTTAACCGCCACCCTCTTTGACCAAAAGGAAATTACAGGGAAATACGGCTGGCTGACGGCAACATATTCTGCAGTGCTTCTCGTCCTTGGGCTTGGCATATTCTGTTTTATCGCCCCCACACTCGTGGCACATCTGCCGCAAATGCTCGGGGAAAAAGCCCTGAAGGCGCCGGTTCTGGCACAACCCATCCATTTGGGATACACGCCTTACATTTGCGGTGCGATTTTTATCGTGACAGCCGCTTTTCTGGTGATCGCGAGCAGAAAGAAATCGCCGTCGTTACTTTTTACGGCGCTTTCCATCTCCGCTCTGGTGGTTACCGGTATTCTTTTTATGGTGGGCTTACCCGTGTATGACAGCCTTGTTAATCGCCCTCTCACACAAGTGGCCCAACAGGCTGCTCTCAGAACCCCTGAAGACGGCCGTATTTTGCTTCTGGAAGCCGGAAGCCGGCCAAGTGTGAATTTCTATTCTCGTCGTAAGACCGTCGATTGCAGTATTCATTATCCCGAGGGATTAAAAAAACTGTTTCAGGAAAAAGACATACGGGTCGGCATTACGACGGAGTACTATCTTGCAAAACTGAATCAGATGGGAATAAAAACCGAACGGCTCTTTGCAGACAGGGGTTATGTTCTGTTCAGGCTTCCCGCTGATGATACACAGCCGTCTGCAGAAAAAAAATGATGTCCGGATGCTTAACAATGAAAACCGTTCATCCATAACGTCACACGGATTGTTGAATATTCAAATGAGAATCGCAATTGTCGGAATCGGAGGAGTAGGGGGATATTTCGGAGGAAAACTGGCCAGAGAGTATGCCTCTTCAGGCCGTCACGAAATCATCTTCATCGCCCGTGGAGAACATTTAAAGGCAATCCAGCATAACGGTCTTAAGTTATTCACCCGGGAAGGCGATTATGTCGCTTGGCCGAATATTGCCACGGATGATCCGGCTGTAGCCGGCACATTCGATCTGGTTTTCTTTTGTGTTAAAAGTTATTCGTTGGAGGGTTCGGCTCTTGCTGTAAAACCAAATATTCACAAAAATACCGTCGTGATCCCTCTCCTCAATGGCGTGGAAAGCGCTGGACGACTGAGGCTGGTCCTGCCGGACGCGGACATCATCGACGGCAGTGTCTATATTATCAGCCATATTGAAAAGCCGGGAGTCATTCATCAGGAAGATGGGGCCTGCAAAATGATTTTTGGTACGGACGACGAGCAATCCTCTCTGAAATACAACACTGTTCTTGATATCCTGCTGCAGGCGAAAATCAACGCAAAATTGACAGGTCACATATCTGAAGCCTTATGGAAAAAATATCTCTTAATGTGTCCGCTGGGATCGCTTACGGCTGCCACCAGAAAGACGTACGGAGCCCTTCTGGCAGATGCCGCGCTTAAAACAAAACTGAGGGGAATGATGGAGGAAGTTACCGCTGTCGCCAGAGCTAGAAATGTCTATCTGCCTGAAAATGCGATCGACCGGACGATGGAAATGGCAGGCCGTTTTGCCTTTGACGCCAAAACCTCCATGCAGCTGGATAAAGAAAAAGGCAGGCAGACGGAGGTTGACACCCTGACAGGGTTTTTATGCCGGGCAGGCAGGGAATCAGGGATTCCCACCCCGTTGCACGATGAAGTCTATCAGCAGATCATCCGTTGATTTCTCCGCAATCAATATATTCGCTTTCATCTCTTATATAATTGACAAAACGTCGGGGTTTGTTATAGGTAAATAAATTTTAAACGGCGTTGAAGGTGTCTGATTTTCAGTTTTCTCAGGATATGAGGTGATCATCATGAAAAAGATTTCTATCGGTCTGATTGGTTTTGGAAATATCGGGACAGGTGTTGTAAAGCTCCTTGAGCAAAACGAGAAACTAATTTCAGAGAAACTGGGCGCAAAGCTGGTCTTAAAAAAGATTGCCGATGTGAATATCACTGCATCCCGCGGTGTTAAAATTTCAAAAAATGTCCTGACGACCAATGCACGCGATATTATCAATGACCCGGAAATCTCTATCGTGATTGAGTTGATGGGCGGTTATGAACCGGCAAGAACATTCGTGCTGG
>PHBN01000554.1 GCA_002840635.1 Deltaproteobacteria bacterium HGW-Deltaproteobacteria-1 | reverse complement strand
TATTGCTTATATATCATATCTGACCGGCGTCACGGAATGGGAGGTGATAATCGGTTACCTGATTATCATGCCCAGCATCAATATTATATTGTATATCGTCCATCGAACGGGTCTGAATCTGAAAATGACCGATCCCAGTATGACGTCCGTGCAGATGTGTGCCGGCATCCTTGTAATCACGTATGGAATATATTTTTCCAGTGAGTCCCGCGGCGTCCTTTTGCTGACATACATTATCGTCTTTCTCTTCGGTGTTTTCCGACTCAATACCCGCAGTTTTTTATATATCAGTGTCTTTACCCTCCTGGCTTATGGAATCAATATCGCTCTCCTCCAGATATACCGTCCCCAAGGCGTCAATTTTAATATTGAATATCTACAATGGGGAGTCTTGGCCCTTGTCCTGGTGGCTTTTTCCGTCATCGGCGGATATATCAGTTCCCTCCGCCGCAATTTGAGCATCAGCCGCTGTACAACCGTCGCCATGTCCGTGAACTTCTTGAACACGAAAAAAATCGTTCCTTGCGCGGCGGCGACATCTTCTGTCTTGCCATGCTGGATATTGACCACTTCAAAAATGTAAACGACACCTATGGGCATCATGCAGGAGATGAGGTATTGAAAGCAGTTGCCACCACGATTAAAACTACCATGCGCATCACGGAATTTTGCGGACGCTATGGCGGTGAGGAATTCCTGATCATACTGCCGCAAACGGATATTAAAGGAGCGTTTATCGGCGCTGAACGTGTGCGTACCAACATCGAAAATACCCTGTTTCCCGATATTGGCCCCGATTTTAAGATTACCGTTTCCATCGGCCTTTCGGAATATAAAATGGAGAAAGACATTGATGATGTTATTGCCCATGCAGACGAAGCCCTTTACCGGGCCAAAAAGGGTGGTCGAAACCGCGTTGAATTCGCCCAGTGATGAATAATCCCTCAAAATTCTGCATCATGCCGGATCATAATTGACAAGACCTGGCATGATGCGGGATGAGGGGTAATATCACCCCGAAGGCGGGGTATCCTACCCCATCGATCCTTAATACATCCTGTTGTGTCCAAGATTACGTATCTATATCAAATAGATGTTCTTTTGGTATTAAACTTGCTGTTGCTAAATAACCATATCAAGAATCCTCAGAATGAGGGAGGTTGAGCTATGGGCGGTGATTGCGTCAATATTTATGAT
>PHBN01000229.1 GCA_002840635.1 Deltaproteobacteria bacterium HGW-Deltaproteobacteria-1 | reverse complement strand
CATCATCAGCCGGAAACTGAAAGCCAGTGAATTGTCTTCCGAACATGACCCCCAGCGGCTCCGTGCCGATGTAATCCGGATACTGCGCGGCTGAAGATTCAGCTCCCTGCTGAAATACTCCACGCGGACGGGAATGTACTCTCTTGCTTTCTTCTGATACCATGAAGCAAAATAATATTTTTTCATCTCCCCGTTGTCGGGGCAATTGAGAACAAACCGGTCGAACCGGAGGAACACGCCTGTGTTTTCCAGGGGATCAAAACCGGTTTCCAGGGAATACGACCGGCCCAGGTAATAAAATTCCTCTCCGGTTTCGTAAGTTTTTTCCTTTTGTTGAGCCGGCTGCCGGGCCTGGTTAAGCAGGATCCGGTCAATCCAGTTTCGCTTTTCTTCAACAAAGCGGTTGATTTCCGCAACCGGCGTAAAATACGGCGCGTAAACCATGATATCGGAGTTGCCGACAATTTGCAGAGAAATGGTTTTCTTTCTTTTTTTGCTGCGTTTGAGTGAATATTTGATGTTCATAATCCGTAATCGTCATTTATCATATCATCGCCGTGAAAGCGAGACCGGAAAAGGTTTAATAGCATCGGACGGCGTGCAGCGGCGTTCCTTTTTATTTAAAGGATTATATGATATGTCATTCAAAATATTTTACGGATGGTCATTTATGGAAATAAAGAATATCTGTCCATGGGGTTATTACCAGGTTCTATCAGATGAGCCTGATCATAAAGTCAAAAGGATTGTCATTGCGCCGGGCGGCTCTCTGAGCCTGCAGCGTCACGGCAGGCGTTCGGAACACTGGTATGCCGTAGCGGGCGAAGGGGTCGCCACCATCGACGGCAGGGTTTCCCCTCTTTCGGGCGGGCAGGCAATAGACATCCCGCAGGGAGCGACGCATCGTCTGGAAAACAACTCCGGAAGCGATCTCGTCATCATTGAAGTGCAAACGGGAACTTATTTTGGCGAAGACGATATTGAAAGGCTGGAGGACAAGTACGGCAGGGTGTGAAACCATCAAGACCGGGCCAGTTCATCCCGTATGGCCACGCCGATTGTTTCCAGCACATAGGGTTTTTTGATATAGGGGCCTGCACCCAGTTTCTGAGCTTCTCGAACGCGATCCGTCTCGGAAAATCCGCTCATGATAACAGCCTTCTGCTTCGGATGAATTTCCAAAACTCTTCGATAGGTTTCAAGACCATCAATCCCCGGCGCCATGATCATATCCAGAATAAGAATATCGGCTTTATTTCCTTTGAGGTACTCTACCGCCTTTTCCCCGCTGGATACGGCATGCACCCTGTAGCCCAACTTCTCAAGCAATGCGGAAGCGACATCTCTTTGTTCGGCAATATCGTCCACCACCAGGACTGATTCTCCTCTCCCCCTATAGCGTTCCGTCTTCTCCTTTTGCCGAGCCGTCACCGTTTCCTCCCGGGTGACCGGGAAATAAATCGAGAGAATGGTTCCTTCACCAACGCGGGATTGAACATCAATATATCCTTTGTGATCCTTTACCATGCCCCAGACAATCGGCAGGCCTAACCCGGTTCCACTTTTTCCCATTTTCTTGCTTGTGTAAAAAGGTTCAAATATCTTCTCTTTATGGTCGGCAGAGATTCCTGTTCCCGTGTCCGATACCGTCAGGACGACATAATCCCCTTCCCTAATCTCGTCGTAGCCCCTTACAGATTTATCCAGATAACGGTTCTCAGTGCGAATCGTCACCTCCCCCGCTCCGGCGATCGCTTCCGCCGCATTGAACACCAGGTTCATCAACGCCTTCTCCAGATGGACAGGAGAGCCTTTGATATTTAATAGATTATCATCGCATTCCGACCTGAATGTTACCTGGTAGTGCTGCTCTTTCAGTTTGTCAAAGACGGGGCTTTTGATAAAACCTGAAACAACATGGTTGAGATTAACCACTTCTGTTGCCGTCACCCCTCTTCTCGCCAGGGTAAGGAGATCCTGAATGATCGCAGCGCCTTTCTCAGTGGACTGCATAATCTTTTCAACATTGGCTCTTGCCCGGTGATCCTCGGGAATATCCATCAACAGCAGTTCCGAATACCCGGTAAGGACCCCCAGGACATTATTCAGATCATGCGCCACTTTGCCGGCCAGCTGCCCGAGCACTTCCATTTTTTCCGCGCGATTCAAACGGTCCTGCAGCTTTTGTTTTTCCTCTTCCGCCCGCTTACGTTCGGTAATATCATTGTACAAAATCTGAAACTGCGAAGTACCGTTCCACAGAATTTCCTTGCGGAAGGCCTGTAGCCGGCGGATCTCCCCGTTTTTTCTGAAAATGCTTATTTCATATTCGGACGGCAACGGCTGACCCATCCGTCTTTTCTCCCGCCGGTCCAGAAACTCCGCGTAGCTTTCCGGCGTGTAGCGCAGTTTTGTCGGAGTTTCCCGCAGTTCTGCGATGGTTTCGTAGCCATAGATATCAAGAAGCGCACGGTTGGCGTAAAGTGTTTCACCCTTTATGGAAACGATACGTGCTCCCAGTGGCGACTCATCAAGAGAACGGCGGAAATTCTCTTCACTCTTCCGTTTCTCCTCCTCCACCCGCTTGCTCTGGGTGATGTCGCGGATGGTCCCATAATATTCTATCTTTGAACTATCCTCACTTTGCCGCACTCCGGCTGTGATGAGTGTATTGATAACCACCCCATCCTTTCGTCTCAATTGGACGGGGTTTTCCCTGATATAACCCTGATCCTCAATCTGGGCAAGAAACCGTGTGCGTTCCTCCGGATCCACATATAAAGAGGAGATGGGAGCTTGAAACAGTTCTTCCCGGTTGTCATAGCCAAACAACTCAAGGGCGGCATCGTTGAAGTTGATCCATTTCCCCTCTTTGGATGTAATGAAGACACAATCCCGGGATGTTGCAAAGAATTCGCGGTATCGTCTCTCGCTTTCCCGCAAGGCCTCCTCCGCCTGCTTGCGGACTGTAATATCCCTTGACACACCATGAATGGCG
>PHBN01000228.1 GCA_002840635.1 Deltaproteobacteria bacterium HGW-Deltaproteobacteria-1 | reverse complement strand
CGGTGATGGCAACAACTTCATCGGGCGTCAAAGCGGCTACTCTAACACCATCGGTCAGTACAACAACTTCTTTGGGCGGTACTCTGGTTTCTCCAACACCGAAGGTTCTCAGAACACCTTTTCAGGGTATGCAGCCGGCTACTGGAACACCACCGGTTCTAAAAACACATTTTCAGGACGTTCAGCTGGCGTTTCAAATACGGTTGAAAATTATAACACCTTAATCGGATATGGCGCTGATATTAACGGGTCATCGGATTCGGTCACCAATGCTACCGCTATCGGCAGCATGTCCTACGTTTCGGAGTCCAACAGCATTGTGTTGGGAAGCATCAACGGTGTGAACGGCGCAACTTCGAGCGTCAACGTCGGCATCGGGACCTCCGCTCCGGTCAGGCAGCTGCATGTCGTCGGCGACCAGGCGGTATTCCGCATGGACCGGCCGTATGATACCGCAGCCTTCATGCTGGTGCGCACGGATGGAAGCGGTAATCCCCTGAAGACTTTTGTCGTGGGGACCAATGCCTCTGCACCAAGCACCGGGGAATTTGTCATCAACGATCTGGGTACGGCGGTTTCGGGACCAGGCTCCCGGCGGATGACGATAGCCACTGACGGTAGTGTTAATTTTCCCGGGGCGGTTACAGCATTAAGCTTTACTCCTGTAAGTTCCATTGTCCACAAGACGAATGTAAAAACATACGAAAAAGCACTGGAAACAGTAAAGAAGCTGCGCGGCGTGCGTTTTGACTGGAAGGACAGCGGGAAGGCATCTGTAGGTCTGATTGCCGAAGAAGTTGACAAAGTAATTCCGGAGGTTGTTGCGCATAACGATAAAGACGCAACCGGTGTGAATTATGACAGCCTCGTCGGAGTGCTTGTGGAAGCGGTAAAGGAACAAGAAGTGAAACATCAAGCAGAATTGAGTGAACTACAGATGGTCATTCAAGAACAACAGAGGGCCATCCAAGACTTGCAAGAACAGCAAAAAATCAATGCTTCTCTCGCCAAAAAAGTATCTGAACTTGAACGCCTGCTGATCATGTCAAACGCAGTATCAAAAGCAGATTGAATAATGTAATTCGTTAACAACTGCTTCTTGTGCTGCAAGGAAAGTAAGAACAGGAATTTGTCGTAAATCAATCTGTAAACGGTTAAAGGCAGCGTCAGCAATGGCTCTGCCTTTTTTTGTACATTACAAATGGTTATCGTTGATTCTCGGCAGCGCAACTAAGTGCAACATTGTAGATACCGTTATTGTCAAGGGCAAACTGGTTTATAATTTGGGTCGAACTTTTTACCGGATTTCAGAACTCCAAACACAACGTGAACCAGTTTCCTCATAATCGCGCAGACAATCACTTTCCCATTTTTCCCCCTTTCTTTTAAGCGAGCGTAAAAAGCAGTCATCAAGGGATTGTATTGAATTGATGTAAGCGCTGGCATATAAAGAGCCTTTCTGAGGCGTGCATTACCGGTTTTACACAATCGTGGCTTCCCCTTGATGGACGATCCTGACAGCGTTTCTCTTGGCGCCAGCCCGATGAACGCAACCAGTTCACGAACATGACTGAATTTATCCAGAGGGTCCAACTCTGCCAGAAGAGCAGCGATGGTTGCCTTTCCGATGCCTGGGATAGAATCTAACAGGTCTTTTTTCTTTCTTAGATCAGGATCATTGTCGATCAGATCGGCAATCTGATCCCTGACCCTGTCGATTTCCTTCTCAAGATAGGCAATATGCTCTTTAATCATAGGAATGACAGATTCATGGGCTGTACCAAGGCGATTCTTCTCCTGGGTAAGCATATCGTTCAGGCTGTCGATCCGTCTGACTAAGGCTCGCAGAGACCTGATTTTCAGTGAGGGTGGAATCCAGGCATCTGGTCGCATGGCCTGGCAAAAGCGGGCAATAATACCGGCATCAATCCTGTCGTTTTTGGTACGAATGAGCTCACTCTGAGCAAACCCCTTGATGCGGGCAGGATTGACAATGCTGACCATGTGGCCGGCATCATGAAGATAAATCGCTAAATCCTCTCCGTAATTGCCAGTCGCTTCCAGACAGGCATGCACCTTCTGAATGCCCAGTTTCCTAAGCCAAAGAGACAGAGCCTCAAAACCTTCCGGGTTGTTCTTGACAGATTTATTCTTGATCTTGCCATCGATAAGCAGTGCCACATCCAACTTCTGCTTGGCAATGTCAATCCCAAGTATTGATCCTGGCATATGTCATCTCCTTTCAAAGTGAGAGCACCGCAGTAAAAAATGCCCTGTCCGAATCAACCTTGCAAGTACAAACTCATTCCCCTCTGGGACGGTTTCTGATACCGTACGAGTTACTGAACAAAGCGGTGGAAAGAGGATCTAATCTACAATACATGCTTTATAGCATCAGGTGAATTACAGATTCACTCTTTCCATTTTACTATGGTGACTCAGGGTATTTTATAACTTACCGTCTCGCTTCTAAAACACAAGGTTTAATTATTTAGAATACTTAAAAATCGGCGTGAGCATTCGATTCCCATGCACTTCCGCCATTTTATTCAATAAAACAAATGATTTGTAAATTTGATAGCGGGCACATGGTTGACACACTGGTTGTCAGAGTGAACCTTTGTAGCAAAGTCAGCAATTCTGGAATTTTTTACAATTTTAAAAAACTAATAATAGCCAACACCGCAGAAAATGTGTTAGTGGATGTCCGTGCCATTAAGGGACGTTTTCAGTGAAGTAATTAATTCGTTGGACAATTTGATCCAATCTTCAAAAAAGCTTCCGATAAGCGATTACCTCTCTTCCAAATCCAGTTGATATTTAACCGGGCCGCGGTACCCTTTGCCAAATTTCTTATGCAGGGCGCATTCCGTATCAGGATGAGACCAGGTGGTCGCGATTGCTCCGTGTCCTTTGGGAAATGGCGTCACCTCGGCATCAATATAATCCAACGCGGCTAAAGTAGTATCTTTATCCACCAGATCATCTCCTTCACCGTAACAAATC
>PHBN01000227.1 GCA_002840635.1 Deltaproteobacteria bacterium HGW-Deltaproteobacteria-1 | reverse complement strand
AAGTCTGGAAAGTCAAAAACCCGTTCGTGACTTTGATATTCTGGCCGTATCCGTTTCATTTGAAAACGATTATCCGTCCATTCTGAAAATTCTGGAGCGAAGCGATATTCCGCTTAAGGCGAAGGATCGTGATGAGCGCTATCCGCTGGTAATTGGCGGAGGGATTGCGCTGACGCTGAATCCCGAGCCGCTGGCTGATTATTTTGATGTTTTGATATTGGGTGAAGCCGAAGAAATTCTGCCGCAGTTCGCGCGTGTATTCGCTGAATCCCAACAGCTGGTCCTTAACCGGAAAGATATGCTCCTCGACATGCAAAAACGAATACCCGGAATTTACGTTCCTTTGCTTTACGAGGTTCGCTATTCCCCTCAGGGGAAAATTCAGGATATTGCGCCAATCGAAGAGGGATTGCCCAGGCGAATTCAAATTTCTTCCATAAAAAATATTGATGCCTTTTCCACAACGGAAGTCATCAGCAGCCGTGATTCAGAAATGGCGGACATGTTTCTTGTGGAAGTCAACCGCGGCTGTCCTCATCGGTGCCGCTTTTGTGCGGCAGGCCACGTATACGCCCCGCCGCGCTTTCGCAGTTATGAAGAAATCGTATCCGCTATTGATCGCGGTCTGGCTGTGAAAAACAAAATCGGTCTGGTCGGCACGGCAGTCTCCGATCATCCTGATCTGGTAAAAATCTGCCGATATATTGTCGATCACAACGCACAGGTTGGTGTCGGTTCCCTGCGCCTGGACCGGATCGATGAAAAAATGGTGGATCTTCTCAAGGCGGGTGGCATTGAAACCGTCGCGCTGGCGCCGGAGGCCGGAAGCCAGCGGCTGCGCGATCTGCTTGGCAAAGAGATTTCTTTGGACGATATCTTGAATGCCTCCCGGCTGCTCATTGAAAAGGAAATATCCAATCTGCGATTATACGTCATGGTCGGGCTACCGACGGAAGAAGATGAGGACATTGACGCCATTATTGATCTGGCTAAAAAAATACAGCATTCAGCGCTGAGCGTGTGCGCTTGAAAATGTTCAGGATGTGGGGAAAAAAATTAAGAAGATCGCCCATGCGTTTCGTCAGGACAGGCAGATCAATGTCATTGCCGACGTGCCAAAGTGGAACTATGTCCAGACGCTTCTGTCGCTGGGAGACCGGCGCGTGGGTGACATTCTGCTGGCCGTCCATCGTCAAAACGGCAACTGGATGAAGGCGCTCAAAGACATAAACATCAATCCCGATTTCTATGTCTACCGGGAAAAAGATCTGGATGAAATTTTGCCGTGGGATATCATTGACGTCGGCATGTCCAAAAAAAAGCTGATGCGCGAATATGAAAAAGCGCTGTCCGGACGTCACGAACCCAAACTGTAAAAAAGGCTGTGTTCTCCTGAATCAGCAGTCGGTCAAGCCCGATGGGTTTCAAGGATGACGAGCGCGTCGACGGCCACGGGTTTGCCTTCTGTCACGATCAGGGGGTTAATGTCGATTTCGGCAATTTCGTCATGTGTCATTCCGAGTTCACCGATACCGACCAGGGCTTTTACCAGGACATCTTCATCAACGGCGCTTTCTCCCCGGAAGGCATCGAGCAGCTTGACCGCTCTTATTTCATGGATCATCTCTCGCGCATCTTCATCAGTAAGGGGAGCGACGCGGAAGCTGACGTCTTTCAATGCCTCCGTAAAGATTCCGCCAATACCGAACATCACACAGGGACCAAACTGGGGGTCTCGTGTGAGGCCGATAACGAATTCCCTGTTGCCCTTCACCATTTCCTGAATTAGAATGCCGTCCAAATTAATGCCCTTATCCATAAGCTCATCATAGGCCTGGGCCACGTCCTGTTTATTTTTTAGATTCACACGGATCATCCCCATCTCGGTTTTGTGCGTAAGGGTCGGAGAAGATCCTTTAAGAACGGCAGGAAACCCGATTTTGACAGCTTGATCCACCGCCTCCTGCCGGGAATGAACCATTACTTCCCGTGTTATGGGGACATTTGCGCCGGCAACAATCCGCTTGGATTCATATTCCGATAGAGCCTGCTGGCCGCTTTGCACTGCATTAAATAAAATTTTGCTCATTTCTTTCTCTTTCTTTAAAACATTGCCTGTTGTCATAGCACGGCCTCCATCTTACTCGTAATGGTTCTGTCGTCATCCATGGTTTCACATTCTGCGTAATCGTAAATATAACCTCTTTTCAGAAGGGATTCATTGAACATATGGGAAACGGACAGAGCCCGCACCGCTTCTTCCGGTGTTTCAAAGATGGGAATACGGTGTTTGGCCCGGATGGCAATGGATTTGGCAACAGCGTTCGGCGTGTAGATGGCCGCCGGCTTATCGTAATGTTTGCACATCTTTAAAAGCTCATGAAGGGTGTCGATCACAAAGGTCTGCCAGACACTCAGGAGGGGCAGAAGTCCGTCCACCTCATCGGCGGAGAGAAGAATCTCAAAGATGTCGAGATAGGTCTGAGGCGGCGCAGGGCCTATATCTACGGGATTCTTGACATTGAAGACCTGTCCTGCTTTTTTCAACTTATCCTGTGTCTGACTTGAGAGAGGCACCATCTGCAAACCCGCTTCCACCAGCAGATCCGCGGCAATGCTGCCAAACGCACCGGAGTTGGTAAACATCGCAACGCGATTTCCTTTTAAAAGAGGCATTTCAGTGAACATCTTAGGGAGCGAGTGCAGTTCGTTGATGGATTTGAGGCGGATGATCCCTGACTGTTTGCATGCACTATCAAAGATCAAATCATTATTGGCCATTCCCGCAGTATGAGATATGGCAGCCATGGCACCTTCCCTGGTTCTGCCCACCTTGAACATCAGGATCGGTTTACGAGATCTCTTGGCAGCCTCCATGAGTTTACGGCCGTCGGCCACATTTTCCAGATACATTCCGATAACCTGAGTCCCGTCCTTTTGAAAGTAATCAATGAAATCCGCTTCATCCACATCGCACTTATTGCCGATGCTGACAACCTTGTTTATGCCGACAAGGTCGTAATAAAGGGATTCCATGACCAGAACGGCAACGCCGCCGCTCTGGATTGTATAGGAAATGTTTCCCGGTGCTTCAAATATCTGGTTCATTTCAACCAGGCTTGGGTTGACACCGTAGAAACTGCAGAATTTGTTGCGTGTGCTCAATGTCCCCAGGCAGTTGGGCCCCATGATACGGATTCCGTTAGCCTTGATAACCTCGTCGATCTCACATTGCATCGCTGCGCCGTCTCGGCCGCCTTCGGCAAAACCGGCGCTCTCAATGACAATTCGCTTAATTCCTTTTTTTGCACAATCCTTGACAATACCGGGGACATGGCGCGCCGCAACAATGATAACCGCCAGATCCGGTGTTTCAGGGAGATCCAGGACCGATGAAAATCCCGGGCAACCGTTCACCATCTCACCTTTGGAATTAACTACGTACACAGGCCGGGTGTAATGAAGATAATCTTTCAGCATATTACAGATGGTGGCCCCCAGATTGAGAGAAGAATTCGATGCGCCAATGACAACAACTGATTTAGGATCGAAAAATTTTTCCATGCGATTCTCACTTTGAATTGAATTTTATGAAATGCAAAATTGAAATCCTCTAGTGTTTTCTTACATGCCATTAATTTTACGGCATTTTTTATAAAAAGACGTTTTATTTCATCTCTGTAAACGCTGTTTATATACAAAAACATTGTTTTAATGTCAAGATGTATTACAGGGATTTCTTGAAAGACGGGAATGATCTAAGCATTTCTAAGTATTTTTGATAGGTTACGTGCTATTTTTTGTCTGTGCATCAGGACTTGTTGCGTATTTTTTTCGGGATGGTTTCTGAAGGTTGCTACGATACCGGTAAGAGCGGCAAAAAGCGTATGGGAATGATTCCTGATGTCTCCACCCGCATTCATTTTCTTAAAGATAATATCAAAGTGACTGAGAATGTCGCGTTCAATTTTCGTAAGTTTGTCGAAAAGCTCGGAGTCGATCGAACCGCCCAGAAAAAAATTCATC
>PHBN01000226.1 GCA_002840635.1 Deltaproteobacteria bacterium HGW-Deltaproteobacteria-1 | reverse complement strand
GCAGGCCACCGATCGATCCCAGTTTAAGTCCGTCCTGTATTGACGAAAGGATCGGCCCAGTCCGATATCCTGCGACGGATTGCATCTGGGATAGGAACAACCGTACAACTCGTGCAATCCCGCCTCCGACGTGTGCGCAACGGCATTATATACCGAAAAAAGAACATGCCGGGGGTACCGGTTTAAAAGATCAATCATCGCTCCACGGGTGAGCCGCAGCGTTTTTTCGTCGTGTCTCAGGGGCCCCTGATATCCCACGGGTGAAGAAAAAACGTTAAACGTCATCCGGCAGCCGGCATCAGCCAGCAGGGCGGCCACATCGTGCACTTCATCAATATTGTCGCGCGTGAAGGTATAAACAAAAACCGCTCTTTGGTCATTTGCATAATTTTCGATCTGCCGCTTAAGAAGATTCTTCGCCCGGCGCACCCGAAGACTGGTTTCATCATTGCCCCAGACGGAGATATGAATTTTGTAGCCGACTGATTCCGGAATCTTTTTGAATCCATTGGTCGCTATGCTCCCGAGCGGCATCTCGGCATAGCACGCCTCGAGCAGTTCCGGAACAAGCGACGGTTCCGCCCCTGCCAGAACAACATAGGTTATACCACGCGCCTTTTCGGCCCTCATCAGCCGCCGCCAGTCTTCAACATTGAGATTTTCGGCGGCAAACTGCTTGTCGCCTTCATAATAGTAACAGCCGTCACAGCGTATGTTGCAGCGGTTGCTCATGTCGTAGGTTGATTCACGGAGGAAAAAATATTTCCGTACCTTCTCCCAGCGCGCCCTGACTTCCGGAATGGCTAACAGGTCTGAAAATCGCATTTTTTCTGAGGTCGCGGATGTATTGTTTTCGACGGTCATTCCAATCCTTCAACGCCTGCATTAATGTTTCGCGGCAAGCTTCTCCTCTATATATACAGCAATAAGGCGCACGGTTTTTAAACGGGGATAATCATCTTCATCAATGATAATTTTATATTCATCCTGTAAAACCAGGGCAATGGTTGCCAGATCCATACTGTCAATGCCCAGTTCATCCACCAGATCCATATCCGGGTTGAATGTGTCCGGAGTGACATCTTCCAGTTTTAGCTCTCCTATAATAACTTCCGCTACATGCCGCACAATGCCCTTTGTTTCCGTACTTTCAGGCATCCCCATCCTCCTTTTCACCTTTTTTGTCTTTTACATTTTTACTACAGCCACAAGACCGCTGCTGACCGTGTTTTCTTTGACGGTTGCTTTAAAAATATAATGCGTCTCGGTGTTTGCATCTTCGCTGGTCATACTGATAAGCAATGTGTCACCCGGACGGACTGGGCTGGTAAACCTGATTCTTTTCAGAGAAGAAATATGCACATTCTCTCCCCGGTCTTGTGCATCCTGCAGGATGGTTTCATAAACGGCATGAACCAGCGCAATACCCGGTAAAATCGGTTCTCCGGGAAAATGTCCAGAAAACCAGATACAGTCTTTCGGAACAAAAACATGCGCTTCCATCACATTGGGTGCAATGTGCCTGACATCACTGGGCAGACTCCATCGGTCGATCAAAAACAACTCCCTCCCCTGTTTACACTATACATACACCGATTAATCTAACTTATTCATATATTATTGGATAATTTGTCAATCAAAATTATGGCCTCTGGCTAATCAATAATAATATTCAGACAAAGATATTTCATGTTCTTGATTCTAAAGTCATTATTTCCCTGTCAATGAGCTGGGCCAGAGGGACGACACGAAATCCCCTGTCCTGAATGCCCGTCAGAATGTTCTCTATTTCCTGAAATAAAACAGGATAGTCTTTGCTGCGGCGGGGTGGTTTATCATGCAGAAGAATGATATCGTCACCCTTCAGTTTTTTCAAAATCCTGACGGCCATATTTTTAACGCGGAAATTCCCCGCATCCATCGCCCTGCAGCTGAAAGTCACGCAAAACAATCCCAACCGGTTAAGGATCGATGGCAGTTTTGGATTGATGATCCCGACGGGTGGACGAAAAGCCAGCGCGTCAATCCCCATTTTACGTAAAACAGCCTGTGCATCATAGACTTCCCGGTAAAGTACACGGTAACTTTTCAACATGACCAATGGATCATGTCTCATGGAATGATTGCCGATGCTGTGGCCCCTCCGGATAATCTCATCAATAAGGCCCGGATATTGCGTGGCATTTAATCCAGACACAAAAAAGGTTGCCCGAAGGGAATACCGGTCAAGAAGATCTAGAATTTTTACGGTGGTAAATTCAGAAGGACCGTCGTCAAATGTGATCGCCACCTTTTTTTCCCCTGACCGGCCCCTGCTGATAACGGGCCCCAGAAAGTTCGTTTGAGGATAAAAACAGGCCCACACACACAAGACAACATAAAAAAGCAAAAGGGCGGCGGACAAAAGCGGTTGAACAAAAAAGGCGGCCACGGCGGCAACTATCAAAACGATTCCCGTGATATGGGCGGGACTCAAAGCTGCCTTTCGATCTCTCATAACCATAGTTTTTTTAAATACCAATATTCCACCGAATTAGCGATCGCATTGCAAAATGCCCTTAAGGGCACGCGAAATTCAGAGGCCAGAAACGCGAGTTCGAAGGAGTGAGGCGTATTTTTACGCGCAGCCTTCAGGTTGTATGCCGCGACAACTGAAAATGAAGCGCAACGCAATATCTGAGCTTTTTACAATGCCATCAGATCAGATGTTCCCATAAGGGCCCGGTATGTCCCCGTTCATAAAGCCTCGGCAATATTCGGGTCGCCTTGCTCTCACCCGCGCCGATCAGCCAGTTCAGCCGCCCATCGGCATGCGCTTCCACTTTTTTTATAATTTCAACATCGGAAATATAACGGGACCGGTAAAAAACCGGTTCAATCAGATTCTGCGACGCGCTGATCTGCCCTTCGTCGACAGCCGTGTCATACAGGGCCGTATGCGGATAAATGCGGATGCCGCAAAAAAAGAAAAAAACCGCCTTTGCCAGTTGATCAACTCTGTTTAATGTTT
>PHBN01000553.1:791-1410 GCA_002840635.1 Deltaproteobacteria bacterium HGW-Deltaproteobacteria-1 | reverse complement strand
GCCTGGCGGATTCAAGGATATTCCTTGTGCCCTCGACATTGGTTTTATAGTATTCTTCGTCCGGTACGTTCGCGTCCAGGCGGGAAATCGCCGCGAGATGATACACGGTATGGATACCTTCCATGGCGGGCGGCAATGATGAAGGATCTTTAACATCACCTGAAATAATTTCTGAAGGAGATGCTGCAAGATGGGATATGTCGCTTTCCGGTTTCGTCAAACATCTCACCAGAATTCCATCTTCTAGAAGAGAATCTGTCAGGTGACTTCCGATAAAGCCTGCCGCACCGGTTATTAATACTTTCGATTTCATCGACGGCACTAAACCATCAAAAAAGGGATGTGTCAAGCGCGGCGCGTTCCCTTCATTCATAGGAGTTTTATAATACCCCCTTGAGCTTCATCAGGCGGTCTGTTATGTGGAGATTGAGAACGCCTTTTATATATTTCGTATTTTTATTTGCCCGTTATACGGAAATTGATAATTTTAAAAAATGTCAGGGCCATCACGAATGTTCCTTGACTGAAGGAGACAGATGAAAATCTGGGTACTCAATCCGCCGTTTTTAGCAAAGTTTTCCAGGCCACAGCGCAGTCCCGCCGTGACCAAAAGCGGCAC
>PHBN01000553.1:0-758 GCA_002840635.1 Deltaproteobacteria bacterium HGW-Deltaproteobacteria-1 | reverse complement strand
ACGCTGATGGCGGCATCGGCAGTTGACGCTGTCGCCAGAAAGGAGTACGAGTTCACATTAAGGGAGCTGGCTTCCGTTCTGGAAAAAAGTTCCGGCAGAAGCAGCGACATCTTATCCGGCATTGCCGGCCTGTCCTATAGGAAAGGTTCTCAGATTGTCCACAATCCGGATCGACCGTTTATCTCTAATCTGGATGAATTGCCCTGGGTCAGCAGCGTATATGCAAAACACCTGAACATTTCAGATTATTTTAATCCCAACGCTCTTTACCCCATGGTAACGTTAATCACCAGCCGGGGATGTCCGTTTTTGTGCCGGTTTTGCGTGTATCCCCAGACCATGACCGGCAGAAAATTTCGCGTGCGCAGTGTTGAAGATGTTGTTGAAGAGATTTGTTTTGTGCAGAAGTCGTTTCCCAATGTTAAATCTATCTTCATAGAGGATGATACCCTGACGGTGAATAAGAACCGTCTGATCGCCTTTTCCGAAGCTCTCATTAAAAGCGATGTGCGTCTTCCGTTTGTCGCCAATTCACGGATCGACCTTGATCTGGAAACCATGAAAATGATGAAGGCCGCCGGCTGTCAGCAGTTATGCGTGGGCTTCGAGAGCGGCAATCAGGAAATCCTGAACGAAATGAGGAAGGGAACCAAAATAGACCAGATGACCGCGTTCATGGAGAATGCCAGAAAGGCTGGAATCCTGATTCATGGCTGCTTTATGGTGGGGTTTCCGGGGGAGACTAAAGAAACGGCCGA
>PHBN01000225.1 GCA_002840635.1 Deltaproteobacteria bacterium HGW-Deltaproteobacteria-1 | reverse complement strand
CGGCTTTTTAGGTCTCATGGCGAAAAAAGCCAGAATCCGCGCTTCCCTGCTTTCCTTCGATATGAATTTTTCATTGAACAGCGCCACTTCCGAGCCTGTACAGAACGAAAGTAAACCCCGGGAGAAAATCATTTCAAAACCGGAAAGCCGCTCGGATACAGAGACGGATATCAAGCCCGAAAAGAAACTGGTAAGAAAGCAGGAGACAAAACCGGAAACCAGGCGCAAGTCTGAACATCGTACCGCTCCGCCTCCCCAAACCACTCCAGCGGCAGCTTCCCGGGAAACCGCAGTCATCAAAACTCCCCCTCCCTCTGCCGCACCGGTTGCCGCAACCTCGCCTTCCGCTCTGAAAGCCCGGGAATTGCTGGCCGGCATTTTGAGTAAAATGACGTTTGAATGCCAGGTGACGGCTGCTGAAACGGACGACACGATCATTTTAAGCATTACGGGCAGCGAAAGCGGTCTTTTAATCGGGCGGCGCGGACAAAATCTGGATGCACTTCAGTACATACTGAACAAGGCCGTCAACAAAGCCGATTCTGAACGAAAAATGATTGTTGTGGACTCGGAAGAGTACCGCAAAAGAAGAGAAGAATCTCTGCTCGGCATGGCTGACCGGATTCGCGAAAAAGTCAAAAAAACGCAGAAACCTCTATCCCTCAGTCACATGAACGCTCATGATCGACGCATCATTCACATGGCATTGCAGGAAGATGAGGAGCTGATTACCAAGAGCCGCGGTGAGGGAGAGTACCGTAAAGTCATTGTCCTGCCAGCCAAGAGAAGCAACGCAGGGGGACACCCGAAAGCAAGGAATAAGTAACAGCTTTTGAAAGATGGTGGATAGCGGGTCGCTCACCGCTGACAGCTCGCAGTATTTTATCGTGTCGCCCCTTGCCCGTCACCTTTAGCCTTTGGCCTTCAACCTTCTTCATTGTTCCTTTAAGGAAATGAGTAAAACATGACCCAGACAGATACCATCGCAGCCATCGCCACACCTTCGGGCTCAGCTGGACTGGGCATCATCCGCGTCAGCGGTCCTATGGCGCATGAACTGGGACGGCTTCTTTTCCGTCCCGCACACAAAAACTGCACCTGGCAAAGCCATCATTTATATCACGGCGACATCGTTGCCACCGACGGAGCAACCGTTCTGGATGAAGTGCTCGTAACCTTGATGCGGAAGCCGCACTCTTTCACCGGTGAAGACGTACTCGAAATTTCCTGCCACGGCAATCCTTTGATCCTTCAGACTGTTTTGGAACAATTGATTACGCTGGGCTGCCGTCCCGCCCGTCCGGGCGAATTCTCCGAACGGGCTTTTCTCAATAGCCGTATGGACCTTTCGCAGGCTGAGGCGCTCGCCTCAATGATTTCTGCCCAATCGTCAAAAGCCTTGCAAATAGGATTGGCCCAATTAAAGGGATCCCTTGGCCGTAGGATCAGCAGCATCCGCACACTGGTAATTGAGGCTCTGGCCGGGATTGAAGCGGCCATTGATTTTGCTGAAGACGTTTCCGGACATGAAGCACCAGCGTGTCTCCCGCAGATTTGCGAAGCCATGACCAGCATTAACCGTCTCTTATCAACCTACCGGCAGGCACGATTAGTCACCGATGGCATCCAGATTGTCATCACCGGTAAACCCAACGTTGGCAAATCAAGTCTGCTCAATAGCCTTGCCGGAAGAAAAAAAGCAATTGTCACTAGTATTCCAGGCACAACCCGGGACCTGATTACGGAAACTATCCAACTGGACGGACTTAGCGTTCACCTGACGGACACAGCCGGAATCCGTGCGCCAATGGATGCCATTGAAAAAGAAGGAATTGATATGGTCCGGGAACGGCTGGAACAGGCCGATGTCATTGTCATTTTGTTTGACGGCAGTTTGCCGCTCACGGACGAAGACCGGCAGATTCTGGAAGAGAATCAAAAACGCGGATGCAGGATCATTATTGCCGTCAATAAATCGGATCTGCCTCCTGCCTGGGAAACAGGGCTACTTCTTCATCAAGCTGAATCAGCCCATCCCCTGTCCAGCATCCACACGCTTAGAATTTCGGCAAAATTCGGTGACGGACTCGATGTTCTGAAAAAGGCCCTGACAGATTTGACCGTCAGCGGCAAAGCCATAGGCGATGATGTCATGATCACCCACCTGCGCCATAAACATTCTCTGGAAAAAGCAATTGCCCGCCTCGCGGCGGCAGACAATTGCATCAGCACCGGCCAATCATCGGAATTTGCTGCCTTTGAACTGCATGAAACATTGGACGCTCTCGATGAAATCACCGGCAAGAAAATTCAGGACGATATCCTCCACAAAATTTTTTCCAGTTTCTGCATCGGCAAATAAGACAGGATTACATTGATAACATCGTATTTGAAACACTGAAAGATCAGCAGGCAACCACATGCTCTGCATACCGCCCCTGCACAGATTCCGTGTTCCATATATATATTGAAACTGGAAAATTGAAAATCAAACCGCTTTATGCTAAGATTCATTCAATGCAGAAAATCCATGCGGCGGCGTTTTTAGTGATCATGGTTCACTTTTCCGGCACAGCATCATGAAAACATTTTTATTAATATCTTCTGAATAAATGTTGCATTGGTTTATGCATGAGGGAAGCCTCTGATAGGATAATCGGGTAACAAACTGTGAATGCAGTAACAACCGACCATCCACCCGTAAGGATACAATGCTGAATTTTTTTTCATCATTCTCAAAACTGCCGACGCTGAAAAACCTGCCTCTCAAGCCGTATCTTGTTGATTATTCTTTGGACAAGCTTTCTTTCGGTGTGGACAATATCCATTTCGATGTCCACATCAGTCCTCAACTCCGCAATGCTCTAAAAAAAACAACCCTGCTGGTCATTATCAGGCACAGCCATGCGGAACAATTTTACAGGGATTATAAAAAAGAGTCCTGCAAGAATGAGAAAGACGTTCTGAAAAATCTCTGTACAGATGTTTTGCTGGATGGAATCAACCTGGCAAAATCCGAAGGCGAATATCAAATCGATTATCTGGGG
>PHBN01000224.1 GCA_002840635.1 Deltaproteobacteria bacterium HGW-Deltaproteobacteria-1 | reverse complement strand
TTCTCACCCTGCTGAATGATTTCTCCAGAGAAGATATTGTTTTTTCCATCTCATCCTTGAACTTCGAAAAAATCTGGTCTTTCATCATCATTCTCCTACGTAAGTTCCAATTTTTTTACCGCAAACAACGCTCCGGATATTGCCCTTTTTTTGAAGATTGAAGACAACGATGGGCAACGAGTTATCGCGACAAAGGGTAATCGCAGTTGAATCCATTACTTTAAGGTTTTTAGTCAACACATCAATATAACTTATTTTTTTAAACATAACAGCGGATTTGTTTTTTACCGGATCCGCATTGTACACCCCATCAACCTTCGTGGCTTTCATGATGACATCAGCCTGAATTTCCATCGCTCTCAATGACGCGGCTGTATCCGTGGAAAAATAGGGATTTCCCGTTCCGCCGGCAAAAATGACAATTCTGCCCTTTTCCAAATGACGGACCGCTTTGCGCTGAATAAAGGGTTCCGCAATTTCCCTCATCTCAATCGAGGACTGAACACGTGTCGGAAGACCGCGCATCTCCAGTGCACTTTGAAGAGCAAGACTGTTGATCACCGTTGCCAGCATGCCCATATAGTCGGCGGTTGTCCTGTCCATGCCTTTCGCGCTGGCTTCAATGCCACGAAAGATATTACCGCCGCCGATGACAATTCCGATCTGAATTTTCAGATCGGAAAGTGACTTTATTTCATCTGCAATGTAATTCGCAATATCCGGATCCACTCCGGTGGATTGCTTTCCCAGGAGCGCTTCACCGCTCAGCTTCAGGAGAATTCTTTTGAATGCGGCCTTTTTCTTTTCGCTCATTACTGCTTGATTTCCTCACCGAGCTGGAAACGGGCAAATCGCCTGATAACGATATTTTCACCTGTTTTCGCGATCATATTGCTGACCAGGGTTCCGACATTGATATCCTGGTTTTTAACAAACTTCTGATCGACCAGGCAAACGTCTTCATAATATTTTTTAAGTTTTCCTTCGATGATTTTATCCCAGATTTTCTCAGGTTTCTTCTCTTCGCGTAATTGACTGCGATAGATTTCCTTTTCTCTGTCAAGGGCATCACCGGGAATTTCATCAGAACGAACATACTGCGGATTGGATGCGGCAATGTGCATGGCAATATCCCTGGCCATTGTCTGGAAGTCATCCGTTTTAGCCACAAAATCAGTTTCGCAATTGACTTCGACCATAACGCCGATCCGACCGCCCATGTGTATATAGGAAGCAACGGTTCCGTCTTTGGCCGCCTTGGATGATCGCTTGGTTGCCGCCGAAAGCCCCTTCTTTCTTAAAAAATCAATAGCCTTTTCAAAATCACCGTCCACCGCCGCAAGCGCTTCCTTGCAATCCATCATGCCGGCACCGGTTTTCGTTCTCAATTCCTTAACCATTGTTGAAGTGATTTCCAATTTCATATCCTCCTAAATTCTATTCCTGCATATTCTTTTGTGGCAAGTACTGCGTGCCTACTGCTGATCAGTCGCTTCAGAAGAAGCGTTTTCCATCTCAACGCTTTCAGGGATGTCCGATTCGGCATCTTTCTTTTCCACCGTAGCCTCCGGAGCCTCTTTGTTTGACTCGGCGGCCAGCTTCTCTTCAAATTTTTTCTTGCCTTCTAAAACCGCGTCGGCAAATTTTGAAGCAAACAGTTTGATGGCCCGGATCGCGTCATCGTTTCCCGGAATAATATAATCGATATCCGTCGGATCGCAATTCGTATCGACAATAGCCACCAATGGAACTTTCAGTTTCTTGGCTTCCATAACGGCGATATGCTCCCGATTGGGATCGACGATAAAAACAGCGGCCGGATGGGATTTCATGTTTTTAATGCCGCCCAGAACATTTTCCAGTTTGTCCATTTCTTTCTGCAGTTTGGTGATTTCTTTTTTCGGGAAAGCCTTGATTGAATCGTCATTGAACATTTTATTCAGGCTGTTGAGGCGGTCAACACTCTTTTTAACGGTAATAAAATTGGTCAGCATGCCGCCCAGCCAGCGCTGATTGACGTAGGGCATTCCACAGCGCGACGCCTCTTCGCGAATGGCCTCCTGGGATTGTTTCTTGGTTCCGACAAAAAGAATTTCTTTGCCCTGGCTGACCGTATCCACCACAAAGTTATAGGCCGTCTGAAACAGACCGACTGTTTGCTGAAGGTCGATAATATAGATGTTGTTGCGCGCCCCGAAGATATAGGGTTTCATCTTGGGGTTCCATTTGTTGGTTTGATGTCCGAAATGGACACCGGCTTCGAGTAACAGTTTCATCGAGATTGCTGACATACTTTTTTCTCCTTTTTGTTTTTTTATCCTCCACCCCCATCAACTTGCCCGGCACACTTAATTTCTAAGCAACATGCCGACAATCCGGAGATGTGTGAAATGTTTGCGGCAATTACCACAAATTATTTGTTTATTCAAGTCATAATAACTGTTTTGGCAATAAAATTAATGTATTTTATTGTTTTCGGGTTTCAGGTTGAATAATCGGCGTTGATTTTAACATAATCATAAGAAAGATCAGATGTATAGACTGCGTAGGACTTGTCGCCGCCGCCCAGACTGATGCGGACCTCAATGTTGCTTCCTGCATAGACCTCTTTCAACTTTGAAAGCGTGGCGCCTGACGGCGTATCCTGTGAAAATACGTTGACATTGCCTATTGATAAACCAATTTTTTCTCTTTCCAGGGGGATTCCCGATGCGCCGATTGCGGCAATGATTCTGCCCCAGTTGGGATCTTCGCCAAAAAAAGCGGTCTTGACAAGATTGGAATTAGCTACAGAATAGGCGACACGCTTCGCATCTGATTTTGATTTCGCCCCTTCAGCCACGACTGTGATAAATTTTGTTGCGCCCTCCCCGTCTTTCACCACGGCCTGGGAAAGTTCGGCCAAAACATCCGTTAACATGTCTCGAAATCGCTGAAGCCGCGCCTGAGCTCTCTCCAGCGGATTGTTTCCGGCCAGGCCGTTTGCCAGAATGATGGCGGTATCGTTGGTGCTCATGCAACCGTCAACACTGATGGCGTTAAATGTCGAG
>PHBN01000223.1 GCA_002840635.1 Deltaproteobacteria bacterium HGW-Deltaproteobacteria-1 | reverse complement strand
AGTAGACCAAATAAAAAAAGCGATTATTCAATTTGCCGATGTGGAAAAAATGGATTTGATTTTGACCACGGGCGGAACAGGGGTCAGCCCCCGGGACCTTACACCGGATGCCACTCTGAAAGTTCTGGATAAAGAAATTCCCGGCATGGCAGAAGCCATGCGCATCGCTAGTATGAAAATTACGCCTCATGCCATGATTTCCAGAGCGGTTGCGGGTATTCGGGGCCATTCGTTAATCATCAACCTCCCCGGAAGCCCCAAAGGCGCCACGGAAAATCTTGCCTTTATTCTAGCGGCAATTCCGCACGCAATCGAAAAAATAAAGGGCGATGACCGCGACTGCGCCATATCGCCATAAAAAACGATTATCGGCGGGCATTCGCCTCCATGAGACATTATGGTTGTCCATAAAGACGATGGGAACCTGGTCGATTTATTGCGTATGATCATGCACCGATATGGTGATATCGTTGTCTTTCAGAAACTGCAGAGCGTTCCGAATGTGCGTTCCGGGCCAGTAAATCTTTCCACAGCTCTCGCAACGGTTATACCGGTCATAATTTTCGTAAACAAACGGCGGAACCAGATCCTGAACATCCCCACGCATGGCCGGATGTAGCCTTGAATTGCAGATCAGACAAATTCTGTACATGTTTTCGTTATCGATTTTTAATGTCAGTTTACGGATAACAAAACTGAGCTGCCTGCTTGTGCTAGCCGCCGGCAACAGAAATATATCCCCTGAAAACTGCCGCTCGAGCATATCTGTTCTTCGTGTCAACAGGATGCGCTTCTGGTCTTGTGCCTGCCGCATCATCGGACGGCCGGCCTGACCGCTGTAAACGACGGTGTCATACCCCAGCAGCCTGAGCCATTTAGCCAGCCCCGCGAGAGAGGCATCGGTAATAAATTGCGGCTGTGCAGTCATGGAGATGGAGAAGGTTCGGGTGTTTTCTTGCGTTCTTCAATCATGGGCGGTGCTTCGTGGTCTCTCAATTCCTTGCGCAGGTCCCTGACCGTTTTATTCAGTCGGCTGATCGTGCGATTCAGGCGGAATCTTTCCACGACACCCAGCAGGCCGGTAATGATCACCCCCACGAGCAAGGCAACGAAAATGAGCATATAGGCGGGAACAACGATATCCTGGATATAGTAGTATTTGATAGTTACAGGCGATGCATTGAACTGGGAAAAAGTCACAATAAAAAATGCGAAGAGGATCGGCCAGATCTTCCGGGACAACGCGAACATTGCCGACCACACTCATAAAATTGGTGTCACCTTCCCAGCGCGGTATCACATGAACGTGAACATGTTCGGCGATGCCGGCACCGGCGGCCTTTCCCAGGTTCATGCCGACATTAAAGCCGTTGGGACTCATGGCATCCTTCAAAACTTTGACGGAAGTATCCAGAAGGGCAAATATCTCCCTGCGTTCTTCCTCGGTCAATTCTGTGATATCATCCAGGTGACGCTCGGGAATGATCATCAAATGACCATTGACATACGGATATCGATTGAGCATCACAAAACATGTCTTTCCTTCATAAACGATGTAATCGTCACGCCGGATCGAACATTTACAAAACACACAACCTTCCTGCTTTTCACACACGAGATACTCCATTCGCCAGGGCGCAAACATTGTTTCCATATTTTCGGTTCCTGATCATCATCAACCACCTCGCAGCAAGCTGTCGAGGTATGAAATGAATGTTACCATTCCGCAGCAAGCTACGGAAAATCAAGGTTCGTCTCGCTTGACCGGGATCGAATGGGATCATTTGACAGTGATGATCCTGCCTGTTAAATCATCGCAAGCGTCAGGACTGATAATTCAACTAAATCCCCGGCATGAAAAATCATATCAACATCAGAAAAATTTTCGTCGATAATTCTCTTTAAGTTTTCATCAAAGCCGGAAACATGCGTATCCGATAATACACCTATCCTGACTCTCTTTTCATTCATCATATTTTTTGATTTATTAGCGGTAAGATCGAAAAAACACAAGTGTTATTTATAGATCACTTACAATCAATTTGACTTTAAACACAACCCAATATAATATAACTCTTCATGAATAAGCTTGAAGAATCCTTAAATAAAATCGCAGGCAATATCTTATGCCTTGATGAGGCTTCCCTGATGTCACTCTGGGAGAAATACAAAACAAAAATGGAACATTTCTCTTTTTCCCCGGAATGGGAAAAAGCCGTGGTGATCTTTTCGATCATCAATTCCATCCGCGTGAAAAATGCCATTTTCAATGAACAATTAATAAAAACACAAACTGACGAATACACACCGCCACCAAAAAGAAAACCCGGAAAGCCAAACCTGCGACTGGTTAAATGATGGACAAAGATTCCGCGGCAAAACGCATTCATGAACTGCGAACCGTTCTCGAATACCATAACCGGCGTTACTATCAGCAGGACGCACCGGAAATATCCGATGCGGAATATGACCAGTTGCTGCGGGAGCTTCAGGATCTTGAAGCTGTCTATCCCGACGACGACCTGGCGTCATCGCCGACACAACGTGTGGGAGCCGCGCCGCTTTCCAGATTTGCTCCTTTCAGCCACCCGCAGGGCATGCTGAGTCTGGCCAACGCTTTTTCTTCACAGGAAATTATCGATTTTGATTCGCGTATCCGGCGTCTGGCAAAACTAGACAGGATGGATTACGTGGCCGAACCCAAGCTGGACGGCCTGGCCGTCAACCTCATTTACGAAAACGGTCTTTTCAAGCGCGGAGCGACACGCGGTGACGGAATAACGGGAGAAGATGTAACACAGAATCTCAAAACCATTTCATCGATGCCCTTGAGAATAAAACAAATAGATTCTCGCGCCGTTCCAGACTTCATCGAAGTCCGCGGCGAAGTTTATATGGAAAAGAAGCCCTTTGCAAAACTCAACCGCCGCCGCGAGGAAGAAGGCGAAGACCCTTTTGCAAATCCGCGGAATGCGGCTGCCGGATCGCTTCGCCAGCTGGATCCAAAAGTCACCGCCCGTCGGCCCCTGAATGTTTTTCTCTACGGCATCGGCACGGCTCGGGGCATTCGCTTCTCCAACCATTGGGAAATCCTGCAGACCCTTGCCCAATGGGGTTTTCCTGTCAATCCGCTGATTCGCCAGGCACAAGACATTACGGCTTGTATTGACTATTTTGAGCATATACATTCCATCCGGCCCGGTCTTCCCTATGAAATCGACGGCGTTGTTTTAAAAGTAAACAATCTTACCGTCCAGGAAACACTGGGCAATGTTTCACGTTCCCCCCGCTGGGCGCTGGCCTGTAAATTTCCACCCGAGCAGGCCACGACGATGATTCGTGACATTCTCGTGCAGGTGGGTAGAATGGGCACCCTGACGCCGGTTGCAATTATGGAACCGGTCAGTGTAGGCGGCGTCATGGTCAGCCGGGCCACGCTGCATAACGAAGATGAAATAATTAAAAAAGACATTCGAATAGGCGATACCGCCATCATCCAGCGGGCGGGAGATGTGATCCCTGAGGTCATAAAAATCATTGAAGCAAAACGAAACGGACAGGAGAAGATATTCCGCATGCCGCCTCGTTGCCCGGAATGCGGTTCGGAAATCGTGCGCCTGCAGGGTGAAGCCGCACATCGCTGTATCAATCTTTCTTGTCCCGCTCAAATCAAAGAGCACATCCGTCACTTCGCCTCACGCGGCGCGATGGATATCGAAGGACTCGGTGAAAAAGTTTCCGCACAGCTCTTCGACGCAAAATTGATCAACGACCCCGCCGATCTCTATTTTCTAAAGAAAGAACAGCTGCTGGGGCTGGACCGTCAGGCCAATAAATCGGCTGAAAAGCTGCTGGATGCCATTGAACGATCCAAAACCCCGCCTCTGGACAAATTCATTTTCGCCCTCGGCATTCGCCATGTCGGCGAGCAAACCGCCAAAATTCTCGCCGGACATTTCGGCAGTATGGATAATCTGATGAAAGCCAATACGGATGATTTAACCGAGCTCAATGAAATCGGTCCGGAAATCGCGCAAAGCATCGTCGGGTTTTTCGCGGAAAACAAAAACAGGAAAGTCATGGAAAAATTTCATCTGGCCGGTGTATCCCCCCGGTCTCACGATGCGGTGATTGACACAACTCTTCAGGGAAAAGCCTTCGTTTTCACCGGATCCCTGGAAAGCATGGGAAGGAATGAAGCCAAAGCGCTGGTGGAATCGCTGGGCGGCGTTGTCCAATCGTCTGTCACCAGCAAGACATCTTACGTTGTCGCGGGCATCGAACCGGGTTCAAAACTGGACAAGGCCCGCCGGCAGGGCATATCCGTGATCAATGAAAAAGATTTTCTGAAACTCATCGGAATGTAAAGCATCATGAAAAATGTTCACGTTTACATAAGCGGCAGAGTACAGGGTGTTTTCTTCCGGGCCGAAACGCAGCGCACCGCAGTCAGCCTCAATTTATCCGGCTGGGTGCGCAATACGGAAGACGGCCGTGTGGAAGCCGTCTTCGAAGGAGAAGACCGGGATATCGATAAAATGCTTGCCTGGTGTCAAACCGGCCCGCCTCGTGCCCGTGTTGATCAAGTCATCGTTGAGGAAGAACCCGGCACCACCGGTTATCAGAATTTCAAAATTGTTTATTGAAACCGCCGGCTCATTCTACGCCCAGTTTCTCAATGCGGTAACGCAATGAATCAAACGTTACATGAAGCAATTCGGCGGCTTTTGTCTTTGAACCGTTCGTTTTTTGTAAAACTTTCTGAATTGCTCTTTTTTCAATTTTCTCCAGTTCGGCATTCAAATCGATGCCTGAATCAGGGATATTCAAATCAATCTGCTTCTGTTCTGCGTCCTCCTCGGCCAGCAGC
>PHBN01000222.1 GCA_002840635.1 Deltaproteobacteria bacterium HGW-Deltaproteobacteria-1 | reverse complement strand
CTGCCTCTTGCCGTAAAATCTTTTGTCGTCATGAAGCGCCACCTGATGGACCCCCTGGCAATGGCCCCGGCCAACCTGGCAATGATTAAGGTCCACGGCGTGACCGGTGCGGCTATGATTGTTGCCTATCTTATCGACGTGATACGTCTTTAAAGAAAGCGTCCTGTCGGGTAAAACGATTTCTCCGTATCTGCCCTCGGTATTGAAAAGAGGGATTGGCTGATAAATTCCGTACAAATGGTCATTGCGACAAATCATTTTTTTTGTTAATTATTTAGTCCAATTTGAAAGGAGGCGCACAATGAATACACAACCCCGGTCTCCTCAAAAGAAAGCTCGTAATCCGTTGCCGACTGTCTTTGAACGATCCTGCATGACATTGGTGATCAGACTGTTTGATAAAATAGAAACGGGTGGTCTCATTTTAATACTGCCGGACGGCAGCGATCATCATTTCGGAGACAATAACTCATCACTTCAGGCCCGCATGATCATTCACGATTATCGTTTTTTTAAGGATGCGGTTCTGGGCGGTGACACTGGTATCGGTGAAGCTTACATGAAGGGGCTTTGGGACACGGATGATATTCCGCTGCTGTTCAGTGTTTTGATTAAAAATCGCCGGGCGTTGGCCAACGGGCACATGTCCACAGCGTGGCTTAAGCGTCAGAAAGACCGCCTTGTGCATGCGCTGCGCGCCAACACGCTTGTCGGGTCGCGCAGGAACATTGGCGAGCATTATGATTTGAGCAACGATTTTTTTAAGACTTTTCTTGATCCGACTATGCAGTATTCCTGCGGTCTGTACCGGGATGAAAGCGAAGCCTGCGAAGATGCGCAGCGCCGAAAGCTGCAAAGCATTATCAATAAGGCAAACATCGCCCCTGCAGATCATGTTCTGGAAATCGGCTGCGGCTGGGGCGGCTTTGCCATGGAAGCGGTGAGCCGGACCGGTTGCCGTGTCACGGGCATTACTATTTCCGATCAGCAGTATCAAATGGCCACGGAACGAATCCGTCAGGCCGGAATGCAGGACAAAATCACTATTCTGTTAAAAGACTATCGGCAGGTCTCGGGTCTTTTTGACAAAATTGTATCCATCGAAATGCTCGAAGCGGTGGGCCACAGATATCTGGGGAAGTTCTTCAAAACGTGCGATAATCTGCTCAAGCCCGCAGGGAAACTGGTCATCCAGGTGATCACCATTCCGGATCAGAGCTATGAAAATTACCGGCGAACGTCAGACTGGATTAAGAAGTACATTTTCCCCGGCGGTCATCTGCCTTCGGTCACGGCGCTTGCCGAAGCCGTGACGCGTCACACCGGTTTGTTGATGGAAAACCTGGAAGATATCGGCACGAATTACGCCCTGACGCTCAGGGATTGGCGCAAATTATTCGTGAGCAACATGGATAAAATCAGCGCACTGGGATTTGATGATGTTTTCCGGCGCAAATGGATTTATTACCTTGGCACCTGTGAAGCCGGTTTTCGCGAACGGGCAATCGGCGACATCCAGGTTGTTTTCCGTAAACCGGCATAGATGAAAAAACAGAGTCAGGGAGCGAGGATCAAGGCACAAAGTGATAATGGTCATTTAATCCCCTCTCCCTGGACGGGAGAGGGTTAGGGGAAGGGTGAAAAACACTCTTTCCAATAGTTCACATTCGTGGGCATGAAAAGATACTCAGGAGAAATCATATTACTCTGAATGATCACTGAAATTTCCAAAAACTTTTACCGCATCACGCTGCCCATGCCTTTTCGTTTGCGCCATGTCCACGCATACGCGTTGGTTGATGGCAGGAACATAGCACTTTTTGATACCGGGATGATCCTGCCCGGTGCCCTGGAAAAACTGGAAGCGGATTTGGAAAGCATCGGCCATTCCATAGAAGACATCAGCGACATTTTTTTGACGCATGTGCATACCGATCACTGCGGCATGGCCGGAATCCTCCAGGAAAAGTCAAAAGCACGTATTCATCTGTCGGCAGTTTCCCATCAGGTTCATGAGCATTTTCGTCAGGCTGATTATTTAATCGGACAGGCCAGGCTTTTTTACACAAAGCATGGTGTGCCGAGCCGCGATGTGGAGGCCATTGTCGAAGAGATTGAAGATATGAGCAGCAGGATTCCTAAATTTGAAGTGCACACCTTTTTGCGGGAAAATGAAATTCGCCAATTCGGCAGTCGTTCATTTGAAGTCATTTTCACACCGGGGCACGCGGCTGGCCATGTCTGCTTTTTCTTCCGCGAGGAGGGCCTGCTGCTGGCCGGTGATCACATCCTGCCTTATATTCCGCCCAGTTTAAGCCCGAACATTTACGATGAAATCTTTCAGCCGCTGACGAGCTATCTGGAATCGCTTGCCGTCATTGAAAAAATTCCGATTGCCATCGTCCATCCGGGACACGGCAATTCATTTTCCGGGATTGAAGAGCGGATCAGGGAGATCCGCACCCATCACGAATTGAAAAAAGAAGCGCTGCGGCAGGTCCTGAAGGCGGAGCCCAAAACCACCTTCGGCATCTGCAGCGAAATGATCGGTGCGGCATCCGCCAATTGGGACGACTGGGAAAAATTCATGGCGCTCAATGAAACGTATGTCTATCTTCAGCAGCTTAAACGCGACGGTAAGATTCAGGAAACCATGCAAAACGGGGTCCTGCACTATTCGGCTGTTTAATGCCACGCTACGCTTCTAAGGCTGCCTGATTTGTCCTGTCCTTAAAAGGTCTATCTTATTGCTTTACCAATTCTACACGGCGGTTTTTTGCCCGGCCTTCTTCGTTGTCGTTCGACATGACGGGCGCAAACTGACCGCATCCAAAGGACTTCAGGCGTGCGGGGGAGATACCGTTATTGCGGAGCGCCTGGACTACAGACTCTGCACGGTTCTGTGATAACTTGATATTACTTTCCACACTGCCGACATTATCCGTGTGCCCCACAACATGAATCTTGAGACCGGGATCTGAATTGAGAAGCTTGACGATCTCTGCTATGGCCTGCGCGGATTCCGGTTTAATGTTAGATTTGCCGATTCTCGAAATTGCGACGGATCTGGAGTTCGCTTGGTTTTGATTTGAGATCACTCTGCGGATAGTAGGTCATCCACCACAGCTGTCCTTCGACATGGATAGTCTGTCCCTTTCCCATGACAAAATCACGACCGTCGAACTGCTTATGATCGCAATTGTAAATATAGGAGCCCGGCATTCTGGTGAAGAGCGGGTGGTCCTTGCACTTGGCATTATCCGTCTGTGCTGCGTAAAGGGTTGTTGCCAGAAGGCAAAGCAAAATTGTCGTCGAAATGATGGAAATTTTTTTCATGTATTTCATCCTCCGGGTTATTTGTTTAAAGTTCAGTCTTGTCGAAGCTGCTGATGATTAATATCCGGTGCCATATTATTGATAAGCGCATCCTTTGTTGTGGAATGAAGTATATGAAGACCTGTCTTGTGTCAAGGCAATCCTGCGACCGGTTTTTCGTTGACAGCCCTGTCTGAATTCCATATATTTTTATAAATAAATATTTGATCAATAAATCTGATGAAAATTGAAAAACATACAACTTTCCTGAAATATTGTTCGTTGATGATCCTCGTGTTTTTCCTGTGCAGTAGCTGCGCCAAAAGACCGCCTGTGGCTAAACCGGGTTACCCGAAGCCATACAAGGTTTTGGGGCAGTGGTACCAGCCTGTGGGCGACGCAAAAGGGTTTCGCGAGCAGGGAACGGCATCCTGGTACGGGCCTGATTTTCACGGGAAGCGAACCGCCAACGGTGAGACTTATGACATGGATAGTATGACGGCTGCCCATAAAACTCTTCCTCTGGGCACGCTCGTCAGGGTGAGCAATCTCGAAAACAACAAGGAAGTGGAAGTCAGGATCAATGACAGGGGTCCGTTTGTTCGGGGCAGAATCATTGATCTTTCCCGTGAGGCGGCAAAGAGAATCGGCATGATGGGTTCCGGTACCGCCAGGGTCGAGATTGTGGCAATCGGACAGGCGATCAGGCCGGGCACAGGAAGGGTGGTTCCTGTCGATTTTTCATCGGGAAATTTCACATTTCAGGTCGGGGCGTTTATTGATAAAAACAACGCTGAAAGGCTCAAGGCCAGGCTTGCCGGGAAATACCCGAACGCGCATATCGTGACGTATGACAGAGGCGACAAAATCTTTTACAGGGTCAGGGTGGGACAGACTAAAAATCTCAACCAGGCTGCCGAATATGAAAAAATGCTGCAAAAAGACGGATACACAGAAGTTTTCACGGTTGCGGAATAAAATATTTTTAATGGACATCAGCCAGCCCGCCGACTTTGCCCTGTTCGGCAATTAAACATTATCTACGTGATGATGCTGCACCGGAATTCAAGAATCAGGGCGTTTTCCACCCCATGATGGGCACCGTGCTGATGCTGTTCTTCGGACTGCCCGATATGATCCGGTCGCTATAGGACACATAGACCAGGACGTTTCGCTTGCGATCAAAGAAACGCACAACCTGCAGCGACTTGAATACAGTGCGCCTTTGACTCCGCCGGTCTGGGCACGCGAGATGTGGCAGGCCACACCCTGGACCTTGGGATCGTCAAAGCCGTCCACCACGACCTTGTCATTCGGTCCGATCCACCGAAACTGAGTGCTCACCGAGCCGGTCGTTCCCCGTTCGGGACGGCTGAAAAACCACCATCCGCCGACAAGCAGGATCAACAGCAGGATTGCTCCGCCGATAACAATAAAATCCTTTTTCATGGCCATCCACCTTTTGGATTAAATTTATGCCAGTCCTCTCTGAAAATCGATTTTCAGACATCATCTTCTGGTAGTACAATCACAAAATGGTTATATGTCAAGACCAAACAGATTGGTCAGTCATAACAGGAAATTTGATTTCCAAAAACCCTCTCATCGCTCCTCTCTAAAGAAAGTCTCAAGCTTAGGTCATACGCACATCTAACCGGCACCGCGCCTTTACGGATAAAATTTCCTTGACATACGGGATCATGTATTTTATCCATAACTATCTAAAAAACAACACATACATAACATTACTTAAAGAAGGGGTAATATCATGACTCATTCTTTATGCAGAAAACCCATCTCGAGCCGTTTGGCGATATTATGGGTCGCATGTCTTTGCATCCTTTCCGGATGCACGTCAGAACCTCCCGTATGCCCGCCGGCGGAAAAGCAACAGACACCCTCCCTGTCCAGCACATTCAGTGGAACAACGTCCACGGGGCAGCCGGTGCGTCTCACCCTTAATCTAACGGGCAATACCGTTACGGGAAACGGATTCCTGCTACCGTAGCTCTCTCGCCCGATGGTGAGACAGCAACCATTCAAGGTTTAAAACAACCTCTGATCGTCAGCCGGGGCGGAGAACCGGTGAATGTCACGAAAGGGCCTTTTGCCGGCAAATACAGGGCTTCAGGGCAGCAGCCTCTCACGTTGACCCTCATCCAGGCAGGAAAGCTGCTATCAGGTACGGGCTTCGTTAACGGCAAGCCCGTTGCCGTCGCCGGAAAAATCACGGGTTCCAACCAGGTTTCCGGTTTTATCCTTTTTTCAGACGAAAGCCGTAACGCCGTGAAGGCGACTTTATCGGGTGATGGCCGGATTCTTACCGTTCGAGGCCTTGGGAATCCCATCGAGATGAAAAAGGAGTGAGATCATGATTCGTCCATGCGTCATGCTGCGATCTGTTGTACTTTTATGCCTTCTGCTGAGTGTTGCAGGGTGTCTTCTGAATGAACATGGATTAAACTGTGGAGACCCCCTCGATCCGGATTTTAAAGGGTGCTACAAACGGGCATCAGATGAAAGACAATATATAGCAATTATTCAGGACAATACCTCGCTTGACGCATCGCATCATGAGGCGGGTGAGGATGAATGTAATCAGCTCGTCGGAGAAGGGAGAGGACTTCTGGCGGGTATTGGAGAGATGAGGGAATGGAGTTTTACCGGACGTGTCGATAGTTGGGGTCGCGCTACCCTCACCGTCATACTTGAAGGAGACGGGGAAGTGCGCACGGTTACTGCAACACGTGTAGATTCGGTTCCCTCTGAAATGATTTTGAATGGCGGCGAGCGGCTTTTAAAACGGGACACATGCCCCTGAGACGGCCATTTGTGATTGGGCTCTAAAAAATGAAACTATTCATTCCTTTAATAGCATTACTTTTTCTTGTAGCTTCTGATTGTGGCGGGGGGCGTCTTTATGTTCCGCCACCCCAAGACAGTTGCTTTAATGGCAGTTTCGCCAGCGGGGAATTCTCGCTAATAATGGAGCATGACACAGGCCAGGTTTGGACGACCGTTATCAAACCAGCGACAACAGGATCTCCCTGGGAAGCCATGAGTTTTATCGGAAAGATAACGGAAACCGGCAGGGCTGTGGGAGTCTTGAGGCTCAATTTCCCTGATGATGACACATTCGAAGAATGGGACTACAGCATTTACCTGGAGCCGGCAACCGGAGCATGTAGTGCACGAAACACGCTTAGATTTCCTTCTGTAGAGTATGAGGATGGTACCAGAGGAACCTTTGGTTACACGTTAACCAGACAACCATAGTCAGGAGGCATGTCGTGAAAAAGAGGATAAAAACGGGAATTCTTTTTTTATATATTTTATGTTTCCCCATGATTGCTCTAGCTGCCGGCGATTCCAGATTCTTCGGTACATATTGCGGAAGCTACGAGGAAAAAAGAGGGCTTCGTACATATGAATTCACGGTCAAAGCAACGTCCGATTACAGGGAAACCGCAAGCGGTAATGGATTGGTGATAGGACATGGCATGGTCAAAGGCGAAGGAAAGAACATTCCCTTTGTATTTTCAGGCGCGGTAACCGGTCGCGGGAATGTGCGCGGATCAGGAATACTGGGCAGCATGGAGCCGACATTCTCCAGTGCATTTTTGTCTGATGACGGAAACGCCATCACCATTCGAGGAATGGACCGGACGCTGATTTTAAAAAAAGACCGGTGTAGCAATGAGGCGCCCGGAATTACAATCCAGAAGCCCCGGGCCGGCAATTATCCATGGGGGGATATTATTTCATTCTCTGCAAACGTGACCGACCGGGAAGACGCTTCATTTCCCGATTCGCGTCTGGTGTGGTCATCCGACCGGGACGGAAGACTCGGAAACGGGCGCTCAATCTTTAAAAACAGCCTTTCTCCCGGAAGGCATAAAATATCGTTTTCTGCGACAGACAGCGGTGGCCGCATTTCAAAGGCAGCCGTAACGATCTCCGTTCAAAACAACCGCCCGAATATCCCGGTCATTGAAGAACCGTCAACAGGCCCTTATTATGAGGGCCTCGGCATAACCTTCAGGGCGAGGGCCAATGACAGGGAAGACGGGAATCTTACGGGCCGGTCGCTTGTCTGGAGTTCCAGCCGCGCGGGAAGGCTGGGAACGGGCAGTCCGATGATCCATGAGCTTTCGGCGGGCGAGCATACCATCACGCTAACCGCGACCGACCGCGCGGGATTATCCAGTGCGGTCACTAAACGCATTAATGTTCGCACCAGGCCTGCCGGCAATGCTCCTCCTTCCGTAACAATTACTTCGCCGGTCAATTACTACGCAATGGGCGACAATGAGACTTGTGTGTTTGTCGCCCAGTCTTCTGATTTAGAAGACGGGAGATTGAGCGGGCGATCCCTTTCATGGAAAGATCGCTATGTTTACCGGGGCGCTGAAG
>PHBN01000221.1 GCA_002840635.1 Deltaproteobacteria bacterium HGW-Deltaproteobacteria-1 | reverse complement strand
GACGCCGGATTATAAAATGTCTGTTCATCTCTTCGAGAATCTGGTGAAGATGGCCAGGAAAAACCTTGAGACCAATACCCCGGCCACGGAGAACGAACGGTACCGAACCATCGTGTGGAATCCTCCCTTCCTCCATTTCTCCGACATTTTCAACTGGGCCGAGCGAACCTATGGTCTGACGCTTATGAACGACAGCATGTCCTATCACCATCACACGCCCATCGACACCTCCACGCCCGAGTCTATGCTGCGTGGCTGGAGCAGAATCGTCATGCAGGGTCCCATGGTTCGCCATACCCGCGGACCGGCCGAAAACTACCTCGACGATATTTTCCGTGCGCACAAGCAGTTCGATCTCGACATGATATGGATTGCCAACCACGTGGGGTGTAAGGGCGGGCAGGCCATGAACGGTATCCTGCGTGAAAAATGCCGCGAGAAGGGAATACCCCTGCTTATTCTCGATTACGACCTCAGCGACCCGAGAATTGTTTCCCACGACAACATGAAGCGGCAGGTGGAGCATTTCATGGACAATGTCATGAAAGCGCCTCGCCTTAAACACTAGATGGAGAGTTCTAAATGCATGCAATCGAAGATGCTCAACTGTATCGGAAGCTTGGTAAAAAAATAGACAACCTTCACGTGAGGGCGCCCTGGAATGAAACCTGGCACAGCATCCTGAAGGAGCTCTACACCACGGATGAAGCCGACATAGTGGTGAAGATGCCCTACACCTTATCTACACTCGAGCGAATCTCAAAGGTCACCCAAGTCGAGCAGACCCGTCTGCAGGGCATTCTGGAAAGACTGTGTGCCAAGGGGCTCATCATTGATCTCTGGAATGAAGATCATGGCCGGTACTTCTATATGCCAAATCCCATAGCCATAGGAATGAAGATCATGGCCGGTACTTCTATATGCCAAATCCCATAGCCATAGGGATCTTCGAATTCACGATGATGAGGTCCGGCAACGATCTCAATATGAATAAGTGGGCCGGGCTATTTCACGAATACTTCGGCTCCGTTCATGCTGCGAATTTTTCGCATCATGAGCAGGTCTCCGCGCTGAGGGTTATTCCCGTCGAAGAATCAGTGAAAGAAGGCCACTGCACGGAATTCTTCGGTTACGAAAGAGCCACCTCGCTCGTTGAGGACGCCGGGAAACTGGCCATCGGCGTGTGCTCCTGCAGGAACGAAAAGCTGCATACCGGCATGAAAGAATGCGATGCTCCGCTGGATACCTGCAGTTTTTTAGGAATCGGTGCGGACTATGCGATCAGGAACAACTTTGCACGAGAGGTCACGAAATCCGAGATGCTGGATAATCTTGCCCGGTCCAGGGAATACAACCTCGTGTTCTGTGCCGTGAACACCCGGAAGAACCCCATGGCTATCTGTCATTGCTGCAAATGCTGCTGTAATTTCCTGGGCGGCCTGACCCGCTACGGGTATTCAAACAGTGTCATCACTTCAAATTTTATTTCTAGTATCCATGCCGGGAAGTGCACGGGGTGCGGGAAATGCGTGAAGGTGTGTCCGGTGAATGCATTGAGCCTGGTTTCTGCACATGATCCTGATAATCATAAAAGGAAAACGGTTCAGCTCAATGCAGAGGGCTGCCTGGGCTGCGGGCTATGCCCGGCAAAGTGTGCAACCGCAGCGATAGAGTTGATGCCGCGCACCGGCACAGTTCTTCACCCGGAATCCATGTTCGAGGTGACCATCCTCGCATCGCTGGAACGCGGCACGCTGCAGAATCAGATCTTCGACAATCCCCAAAGTGTAACCCAGGAATTCATGAGGTCTTTTGTGGGTGCGTGCCTGAGGCTGTCCCCGGTCAAGAGGGCCTTGATGAGCGATACGTTCAGATCCACTTTTCTGAAAACCGCGAAGTTGACCGCAAAGTTGCAGGGCAAGGGATGGATGCTGGATATTTAGTTCCGGCGCCATGAAATCATCACGACAGGAGAAGAATATGACAAAAAAATATTTCGGCGGCTGCGATGTGGGATCAACAACAGGAAAAGCCGTGATCATCGATGAAGGCGGCAACATCGTCGCCTCCGCCATTGTGCCGAGTGAAATCGACCCCGAGCTGACATCCACGCTCGCCCTTGAAAAAGCCTGTTCGCAGGTCCAGGAGCTTAGTGGGCGGGAGGGTCTCCATTATCTGATAGGCACAGGCTACGGAAGGAACGAAGTGCCCTTTGCCCATGAGAATATATCGGAGATCAGCTGCCACGCCATGGGCACATTTTTCTGCAAACCGGAAATCAAGACCATTGTGGACATTGGCGGACAGGATGTGAAAGCCATCGCCCTGGATGGAAGCGGGTCGGTGCTGGAGTTTGCCATGAACGACAAGTGTGCGGCAGGCACCGGCAGGTTCTTCGAGGCGATGAGCCGGATCTTCCGCATGGAGCTGGATGAGTTCTCCGATCTTTCCCTGAAGGCGAACAGGGTCATCCCTGTCACGGCCCAGTGCAGTGTCTTTGCCGAGAGCGAGGTTATCAGTCTCCTGGCCAAAAAAAATCCACCCGCTGAGATTGCCGCCGGTATCCAGACCGCCGTGTCCAAACGCTGTTTCACCCTGCTCAAGCGCATCGGCATGCGTTCCCAGGTGACGGTTACAGGCGGTTGCGCGAAGAACAAGGGCCTCATCAAGGCGCTCGCTAAAATCATCAACATGGAAGTCACCAGCCTCCCGGTGGACCCCCAGATCATAGGCGCCCTGGGTGCGGCGGTGTACGCGAAGCAAAAAGGAATATAAACCAATATAGAATGAAAGCATGGAGGAACTATGGCCAGGAATCTCGATAACCTTTTTATATATCCAAAGCAGTTGATGGATGAAGAATCCTTGAGCGTAGTGAGACTTGTCAGGCAATGGTCAGACAGGGAGATCGTTACCCGGCGTATGGAATATCGGGAGGACTATGAGAAGCTCTTTGAGCAGAAGAGAAAAATGCTCTGCATCGATCTCGGGCTCCAGAAGCTCACGATCCCGGCCGATCGCGGAGGCTTCGGGTGGAACAGCCCTTCGAAGGCCCCTACCCTGCTCGCCCTTGCCTGCGAGACCGGACGCGCCGACGCATCCATCGGGATCCTGTCTGCAGCATCCTGGGCACTGTTCCTGATGATTGCCTGTCAGCACAATCACAACGATAAGCTCTGCGACAGCCTGGCAGCGCGGTATTCCGACGAAACGGTCAGGACTCCGGCACTCATTCTGACAGGCCCGGGACGGAAAGGCATGCAGACGCCCCTTTTCTTCGGCAGGTCTATTCTGGCCTGTGCAGAAAAATCCGAAACAGGCTTCACGCTGAACGGTGAAGACCTCCGTCCTCTCATTGCAGGCGGCATGGCCGACCTTTTCTGTGTGGTATGCGCTGACGGTAGCGGCAAGCCGGGCATTGCCCTTGTGTCCGGGGATGTGAAGGGCGTAAAGCGAGGCCCGTCCATTCTCATGACCGGGCTCAATGCCTGCGGAAATGCACAGATTGATTTCAACCATGTGCCGGTACCCGTGGAAAACGTCCTGGATCAGGAGGGAAATATAGAAGAGCTGTATACCTGGCTCAATCTGCTTCTTGGCGGGGTAAGTGTTGGCGCCGCCATGAATTTTTTCGAACTGCTTGCCGATTGGAGCGATAACCGGACGATTAAGGGAGGCGTAATGCTGAAAGAGAACCCCCTGTGCGCATCGGTCCTTGCCGATGTCGCCGAGGAAATCGCCCTTGCAAGGCTGCTGCTCGGCGATTTAGCCGCGATTATCGCAGAACGGACAGAGTCGGGGTCTGAGGCCATCCGGCGCACTTTCACCTATGCCGGGATGATCGGTCACCGGGTCCAGCAGGGAGTCATGCATGCCATGAATCGCGGGCTGGAGCTCATGGGATCGGCAGGCTATGCCAAGGAGTGGCACGTAGAAAAGCACTGGAGAGACGTGAAGACCATC
>PHBN01000220.1:1316-5347 GCA_002840635.1 Deltaproteobacteria bacterium HGW-Deltaproteobacteria-1 | reverse complement strand
ACTGCCGATGTCACGCTTGTTGATAATCAGATTTACGCTTTTATTGAACGCCTGCATGTTGTCCATCGTTGAAAGCGTCGCACTGACTAAAACGACATAAATCTGTCTCCGGACGGTCATATTCAGGTTTTCCAGATAACGAAGAACGTTATTGGTCTCCCAGACGCCGGTATCAAAATCATCATCTACAAAAACAACGCTAAAAACGTGAAAACGCATGTGCTTGAGAGCGTCTTTGTATGTAGCCGGCTGAGAGGTTAAAAACCCCATTTTCTTTAAATCGGCCACCACCTTTTCCCGTATAACGGGATCCTGTTCACAAATCATCGCAGTTTGTGTATCCGGTATCGTATACCCAAAAGGTCTTCCGGAATAATCAATCCCTTCAGCTGCTTTTCTCTCCACTGGTTTTGCTGTTTCTTCGGCCATTGACGTCTCCTTCGTCGTGCATTGAGAAAGGTTTTGCTCTTATCCCCAGAATTTATCCTTCGTCTTATCTTTACCGTAAAACCGATCCACCTCGAGACTTTCGATGTCTGTTGTTTTCTCTCCCCTCGCGCTTTTGATGGAATCGATACCGCGTGAAATATTGGAGCGGTTGGACGCATACGCTTTGGCCGTTTCTTCGGTAATCAGGCCTTTGGCAAAAAGATCGACAATGGCATTATCGAAGGTGACCATTCCGAATGCCTTGCCCTGCTGAATGATATCCTGGAACGTCTTCCCCTCTGATTCACCATGAAGAATAATGTCCTTAGTCCTCAGAGAAGTTCCCAGGGCTTCAAACGCGGCAACCCGGCCGCCTTCGATTTTCGGCAGCAGCCGCTGACAGATAATCCAGCGTAATGAATCCGCCAGACGCGTTCGGATTTGATTTTCCTCTTCGATTGCAAACATACCCAGAATACGATTGATCGTCTGGCCTGCATCGGTTGTATGCAGCGTACTCAAAACAAGATGCCCCGTTTCCGCGGCATTCAAAGCAATCTCAACCGATTCGCGGTCGCGCATTTCGCCCACCAGAATGACTTTGGGGGCCTGGCGCAGTGCTGCGCGTAAACCGTTGGCAAACGAGTCGAAATCCTTGCCCAGTTCCCTCTGATTGACCGTCGCTTTTTTCTGAGTGTGCGTGTATTCGATCGGATCCTCCAGGGTAATGATGTGAACCGGATTCTTTTCGTTGATGTCATTGATGACGGCGGCAAGCGATGTCGTTTTACCGGAACCGGTTGCACCGGTGACCAGAACAATGCCGTTTTTCTCCGTCGCTACGCGGCGGTAGGCATCCGGAAGACCCAGTTCGGTAAACGAAGGAATCTGCGTTTCCAGTTTTCTCAGGACGATGGAGTACTGGCCGCGCTGCGAAAATATATTCACCCGGAAACGGGCAAGGCCCGGCAATTCATAGGAAAGGTCACACGAACCCTCATCCATTAATATGTCTATCAGGCGGCGGTCCTGATTGATCAAATTCAGCGCGAACGTTTCCGTTTGAAACGGCGTCAGTCTTTCAAGGTGAGGTTCAAGGTCAACCGGCACCAAGACACCTGCGGCCTCCACTTGAAAAGGCTTATCGACCGTCAGGATAATGTCGGAAATGTTGGCACTGGATTCCAGCATTTTGATCAGAATATGATCTATTTCCGGTTTTCTCATAACGTTTCCTCTCTAAACTTCGGTAAAGTCTGTCGGTGGATATTTCAAAAGCGGACGGAACCTGGGTTTGTCATTTGCCTTCATATATGCGTCTTCGCCGCTGATCCAGCCTCGATTATACAGATCCATAATGCCGTCGTCCAGAAGCTGCATGCCGTATTTCTTGCCGGTTTGGATCATGGACGGAATCTGATAGGTTTTCTGTTCCCGGATGAGGTTGCGCACCGCCGCATTGGCAATGAGAATTTCCAGGGCGACACAGCGGTTCTTAATGTCGACTCTTTTGAAAATTACCTGAGAGATGACCGCTCTCAATCCGTCAGCCAGTGTTGACCGAATCTGCAGCTGCTCCGCCTCAGGAAATATTTCAACAACACGGTCAACGGTTTTCACAGCACTGGTCGTATGAACGGTAGCAAACACCAGGTGTCCGGTAGAGGCGGCCTCAACGGCGAGCGCAGTGGTTTCAAGATCGCGCATTTCGCCAACCATAATGATGTCCGGATCTTCACGCAGCGCGCCTCGCAGAGCCGCGGAGAAGGTTTTCGTATGAATCCCCACTTCACGATGGTTAACGATGCAGTTTTGACTTTTGTGCACAAATTCAATGGGATCTTCGATCGTGATGATATGGTCCTTGCGGAGGCGGTTTGCCTCATCAATAATCGCCGCCAGCGTTGTCGATTTTCCACTTCCGGTCGGTCCGGTTACCAGCACCAGGCCGCGCGGCAGCATGGCCAGTTTGGCAATAACGGACGGCATTCCCAGCTCCACGCATGTGGCAATTTTACTGGGAATTTCACGAAACACCGCTGCGATGCCGTATTTCTGCTGAAAATAATTGGCGCGGTATCTTGCGAGGCCCGGGATTTCATAGGCAAAATCAACATCACCGGTTTCTTCAAAATGCTTGATTTTATGTTCCGGCGTGATCTCGTAAAGAAGCGCTTTCAGGGAATCATTATTCAGGATATCATATTTGATACGTTCAATGTCACCGCGAATACGGATAGCGGGCTGCTGGCCGGATACAAGGTGAAGGTCGGATGCATTATTTTCGTGCATCAGTTGAAAAAAAGCGTCGATTTTTGCCATGGATTTCTCCTGTGAGTGTTAAAGTTTAACTTGGTATTGTGTTCGAAAAACAGTTACTTTGTTATAAATGATAATGATAATTAAACGCGTTTGAGTATAGGAAAAACCAGTCTGCTTTGTCAAGCCTAGATTCAGGGCAACACCGGTTTTGATTTTTCAATCGATTCCTAACTAATCCTTGACATCGAGACAATCAATATATATGCTCGCGGCGTTTTTTTATGGTTGGGGATGTAGCTCAGCTGGGAGAGCGCGGCGTTCGCAACGCGCCCCCGATCATCAAAAGACCGGTGGTCCCCGCATGTATCTTGATCATGGTCAATTCCAGAAAATCCTTAACAGAGTCAATGGAAAGATGATTGTCGGGTCGTTCATACTGGTGTATCACCAGACCAAACCCCGCCGAACTGTCGGAAAACGCGGGGCAGAAAATCGGCACATGTTTTTCATAAGCTACCTGGACCAGAGATTCTTTCTTCTTGGAATGCTTGACCAGATACCTGCCCATTTCGGAGATGAACTCCCTCGATGAATAAGGACGCGGGGGCAGGCCATCCGCTATTTTTTTAATCGTTCGATCGCAGTGCTGCAGATCGTCTTCGCTGATAAAGGTATCGTAAATCCGGTCGATATACAGACTCCGTAATAACTTGTCATCGATAAACGGCGTGCCCTGATAGTGTTTGAACCCCAGTGCTTCAAAAAAATCCATATCGACAATCGAAGCGCCGGTCGCCACAATTGCGTCCACCATATTGTTTTTCACCAGATCCACATACACCTGCATACAGCCGGCGGCGCTGGTCGAACCGGCCAGCGTCAGAATGACCGCGCATTTTTTTTCACCCAGCATCCGGTCGTAGATATCCGCAGCCGATGCCAGGTCCCTCGCGGAAAAGGACATCTTCTTCATCGCCCGGATCATTTCTACCGAATTGATCGCCTTGATGTCGATATGCTCGACTGCATTCTTTAATAAATCCTTTTTCTTCATGAATTCACCGATCCCCTTTTTCATCTTAATTAGATAGATTTTGATTCTTAAATCAGAGCGGATAAAAAGTCAATCTTTTGCGGCGTAAAACTCATCCTGGTCCTCAATCTGAACTATCTGAAAAATCAAAAGGAAATTTTCCTTAGCTTTTTCCTTTTTCTACGGTATAGATAACCACCCTAAACCGAAAACCGGAATTGCCATGGATACCTTTACACTGGCTGCGACCAGTTTCACAATTGCCCTTTCATTGTTCATCACGGGAAAAATGGACAGGCTGCAAAAG
>PHBN01000220.1:0-1219 GCA_002840635.1 Deltaproteobacteria bacterium HGW-Deltaproteobacteria-1 | reverse complement strand
TCTGCTCATTGCCTGTCCAACGGCCGCTTTCATCTGCTCGGTCGATCTTTCAGGTTATCTGGGATACAATGTTGCGCCGGTCAGCGGTCTCGTTTTATCTGCACTGCTTTATTTTACACTTTTAATTGTCGCATATCCCCAGCTTTCCGAGCTGCATCATTTTTTCGCGCGGGCCCTGGTTATTGTCGTCAGCACCCTGACCGGCGCAGCGATTATTTATCTGGTATCTTTCTTTTTCAGCGGCAGCGCGCCTTCTTTTACCAGTGTCTTCATGATGTCGTTTCTAATCATCATTTCTATCACTCCGGTCAAGATGCTGTTAAAAAATATGTTTAACGTCCTCTATCCGGAAAGCAAGGATGTTTTTACGTCGCTCTATGAGTTTGATGAAAAGCTGGAAAAGGAAAAAGCACTGATGCTCGCGGAAATGGCACCTGTTTTCGCCCATGAAATCCGCAATCCGCTGGGTTCAATCAAGGGGGCGGCGCAATACCTTCAGTCCGATGCGGCAACGGAAGAACAGGGACAGCTCCTGAACGTGATCATCGAGGAGGTCAACCGGCTGAACACCGTCGTCAGCCAATTTCTGGACTACGCCCGTCCTGCGGGTGGCAACGTCCGGTCACAGGACATCAATGCCCTTGTTCAACGGACCATTTCCATCATCGGCGTGAATCGCATGGCCGGGAATATTACCATTTCCCACGAGCTTCAGGAGGCACTGCCGCATGTCGTTATGGATGAACAGCAGATGCTTCAGGTCATGATTAATATTTCTCTCAACGCGATTGAAGCCATGCCCCAGGGCGGCAGTCTTACCTACAAAACATCAAAAATTGAAGCCGGCGATGGTCCGGCCGTCGGTATCTCCATCCAGGATACGGGCAGCGGAATTCGTCCGGAAAACCTCAAGAACATTTTCAAGCCTTTTTATACAACAAAAGAGAGCGGCGTGGGGTTGGGGCTGGCAATATGCAGGCGGATTATCAGGGAACATGGCGGTTCCATCCGGGTAAAATCCATTGCCGGACAGGGAAGCATCTTCTTAATCCAGCTGGGCGCCGGAAATAAAATCCGCCACAATCCGTCTTGATTTAATCACCAAGTTCTAATAGTTGGGAACGATGAACAAAATATTAATTGTCGATGATGAATTGAATATGAGGCTGGTTCTGGCGGCCATGCTGAAGAAAGAAGGGTATGAAGTCGCCGCGGCCTC
>PHBN01000219.1 GCA_002840635.1 Deltaproteobacteria bacterium HGW-Deltaproteobacteria-1 | reverse complement strand
AGTCGTGCGTGCCCTGAGCACCATTTCACCTTTTTGATTAAAGGCTTCCGTTATCAGAACCGTCACCTGAATGTGCCAGCCCTTTCTTTCTTTTTTGCCGCGGTCGTACATCTCCGCAACTTTCATTGTACAGGTAATAACGTCCCCTGCGCAGATTGGCGCAAAAAATTCATATTCTTCTTCGGAGTGCAGCAGCTTGCTCAAATCGGCGCCCACGCCGTTGACAATGCCCATCAGGCCGCCGCCCGTCCAAAAGGGGAAGCAGGTGGGAAAAGTCGGCGGGATCGGGATGTTGTGATAGCCGGCTTTCCTGGCAGCATCGACATCACGATAAATCTCTTTAATGTGATTGATATCCTCCAGCTGTGCCACGGCTGCGGCAAATTCTGCAATTTTGTTTTTGGGAACCTCAATGGAACGAACAGGGAACTCCATGCCGAGTTTCGATTTATCCGCCATAGCACCTCCGATGGATTAGGGACATATTTTATTTTCATACCACAGACTGCCGATAATTTCATCTCTAATGATGGACTCCCGTAAAGGGCAATGAAACGTTCTTGACACGTCCCCTTATTGCCTGTATTTTTTCGCTCATGAAAGTCTGTCATCTTTGTCAGAAGGAAATACCGGCGGATATTCCGATTGGCAGACAGGCGCAATGTCCTGGCTGCGGCGCGGATCTTCACTGCTGTTTGAAATGTGTTTTTTATGAACATGGCGTGTACAATGACTGCAGAGAAAATCAGGCCCAGCGGGTTGTGGATAAAAACCGTTCTAATTTCTGTGACTTCTTCCGATTCCGTGACACACGTGGAAAGCCGGAGGCCCTGCCGTCTGAACCCAGGGAAAAACTCGAAGCTTTGTTTAAAAAATGAATGATGGCCGCCGTTGATACTTCCTTTTGAGAAAGCCGCATTCTTCTATATCTGAGCAGGGAGGCTGGTTCAGGCCGACGTCTTGATTTTTTTCCGTACCTTGGTAAGGCAGTAAAGTCCCTTACCTGCGCGAACCGGCAGATAGCATAGATTATCTGAATTGCAGGATGAATAACTCTGCTCACGGTTTTTCCAGCGGATTATTAAATCCGGCTCACAGATGAACGGCGGCAGTGACCCCGGCCGCTTCCATTGCGGCTGCCGTATAGATCATATCATCGATGCCCATGCCATTTTCCAGAAAATCATTGGCATTCATTTTCACCAGAACCGGAAAATTGTTGCCCGTGGATGCCCGTACAGCCTGCACCACTTCCAGCAAAAAACGCGACCGGTTTTCGGCTGTTCCGCCATATTCATCATTGCGGCTGTTATAATGGGGCGAAAGGAAAGAGCTTAAAAGATATCCATGCGCGGCGTGAATCTGCACGCCGTCAAAACCCGCCTCCTTCACCAGGTACGAAGCGCTTGCGAACGCTTTCACGGTTCTACGAATATCGATAGATGTCATTTCACGGCAAATGGTTGAGTCGCTTTGCCGCCGGACCGTCGGTCCCATAGCCGCCTCGCCGGTCAGAGATGTATTCGCAAAAATTCCCGCGTGGCTGATCTGTGCCACAATCTTACCGCCTGCCTCGTGTACCTGACGGGTCATGTCCATCAGCGCAGGAAGGTAATCGTCATGCCAGATGCATAATTGCCTTTCACTCGCGCGTCCTTCGCTGCTCACCGCCATATGGCCGGTGATAATCAGGCCGATGCCGCCTTTGGCCAGTCGTACCATGAACGTTGTCAATGCCGCTGAACAGAAACCCTGGCTGGTTGCCAGTCCCTCCGCTGTGGCGGAGCGTATAAAATGATTGGACATGGTAATGGAGCCGATGGATGCGGGTTCGAAAACTTTCATTTTGTTTTATCCATTATTTTGCGCGGTGTGTTAGAGATCATAAAGTGTTTCATCCTTGCGGGGTTTGCGCAAAACAGACCTTTTGCCGCTGCCCTGCTTTTCCCCGAAAGGATCTTCTGACGACAGGATATCCCCCATGTCTTCATCGATTTTGTCCGGATCCTCTCCCGCTTCCAATCGTTCCAGGGCTTCCTGAAAACCTTCTCCCAGCTTCATTCCGGTTGATTCCGACAATTTTCTCATCAGCTTTGCCGCGGCGCGCGGATCGTCTTCATTCATTGTTTCCGCCTCCGCCGCGAACTGCATCATGGCTTTCTCCATTTTACTCTCATCAAGGCCGCTGAACGGGTCGTTTGCGGTGTCATCCTTCTTCCCTCCAGTGATGGCTGCAAAGACGGACATCTGCCGGGACAGGGGGACGTTTTTACAACGCGGGCATAACGGGATTTTATCCGTGTTGACGGTTCTGGAGAAAAAATTATAGATGGTGTTGCACGTCCGGCAATAAAATTCATATATCGGCATATCGGAATCTCCTAATCGTTCCCCTTTTTATAATCCATTGCCTGCAAATATTCAATACGTTCAATAAGCGGCGGATGCGAATAATAGAATACGACATACCAGGGATGTGGGTGAAGATTGCTGAGATTATCTTTGGCCAGGCGTTTAAGTGCGCTGATCATGGGCCGTGAGGTGCCGGTGAGGTCATAAGCCATCCGGTCGGCTTCGCGCTCGAAACGCCGTGTGACGGCCGCGCCGAGGGGCTCCAGGAAAAAACCCGCCGCTCCGAGATAGAGAGAGACAAGAAACAATCCGGCATAAACAGGGGTACGATCGATTCCGAAGGCGCCGTATAAAGGCGGATACCCTGCGGCAAAATACACAAAATAAAACAGGAACAGTGAAGCAGTGATCATGAAGACCAGCTGTTTTAGAATATGCTTCTTTTTCCAGTGGCCGATTTCATGCGCCAGCACCGATAAAATTTCTTCATGTGTATGCGAAGTCAGAAGCGTGTCATATAAAACAATGCGTTTAGTTTTGCCGATCCCGGTGAAATAGGCGTTGGTATGTTTAGATCGTCTGCCTTCATCCACCTGAAAAATGCCTTTGGCCTCAAGGCCGGCCCTGGCGAGCAGTGCCAGAATTTTTTCCTTGAGCGCCGCATCCCTGATCGGTTCAAATTTATTGAAGAGCGGCGCGATCAGAACCGGGTAAAGCCACAGAAGCGTCAGCTGGAATAAGGTGAAAAACACCCAGCCCCAGAACCACCAGCTGTCGGGCAGATACGTCACAAATGCCATGAGGGCGCAGACGATAATGATCATCAGGATCGCAGAAATCAACACCGATTTAAAAAGATCCGCCAGCCACAGCTTCCATGTTATGGTTGAAAAGCCGTATTTTCTTTCCAGGACGAAGGTGTGATAGATGTCAAACGGCAGGCTTGCGGTCCCGCCGATGAAAGTCAGGCAGGCGAAAAAGATAAACGCCTGCACGATGAGATGGATATTGCTTCCGGCAAGCCACCCGATTCCCAGAGGCAGCAGCAGAAATATCACGGCCAGTTCAATAGCGTCTCCCGCCAGATGCTCCCATGATTCCAGACGCGACTGGTCACAGGTGTAGTCCACCATTCTGTGGAGAGTTGTTTCATCGAGTTCGTCCCGGAACACCGGCGGTATTTCCCGGCCATGCGTTTTCAGATGACCTGTGTTGAGCCACTGCAGGGCATAACGAAACGCCGTTCGCCCGATAAATAAAATAAAAAAAACCGCTAAAAGTATTTTTTCCATACGGTCCTGTTTCTGATCATCATGATCTTTCATTGATAAATGGAGACCGGTATTTTGTAAAGTTATTTATTGTTTCCGAACGGACCGCAGGATTCAATGAATCGGTTTCCATAATCAATGCCCGTTTTATAGGCTTTGCGCAGCGTGGGTTCATTTTTGGTGGTTCGTCCGATCTCCAGATCTGCGGGTGGTGCGAGTTGCGCGATGTGGACGCCTGATGGAGGATTGCTAATAAATGCTGAGGCCTCATTGTAACGGTCAGCGCGCTGTCTGAACGCTTCCACCAGGCGGGGGTGATTTCGAAAATACCAGGAAAAAACAGCTAAGGCGACGGGACTTTTCTTTTTTACATAACCGGCAGAGCGAGACCGGATTACGGTGATGTCCGTTGCGCCAAGCCGAATGGCTTCACACACCGGAATGGAATCCGATATGCCGCCGTCAGTTGCTTTTTCACCGTTTACGTCCAGTTCTTTACGGTAGAGAATCGGCAGAGAACTGGAAACTTTCAGATAGTGCTCCAGTGTATTTACATCAGGATGC
>PHBN01000218.1 GCA_002840635.1 Deltaproteobacteria bacterium HGW-Deltaproteobacteria-1 | reverse complement strand
CTCGACACCGCTTAATGATCTTTACGAAGTACAGGCGATCAAGAATCTTTTTGGTGAACATGCCAAAAAGTTGATGGTCAGCTCGACAAAATCGATGACAGGCCACATGCTGGGGGGCACAGGCGCCGTGGAGGCGATTTTCTGCATCAAAGCGATTCAGGAGGGTATAATTCCACCCACGATCAATCTGGAAAACCCGGATGATGGATGTGATCTGGATTTTGTGCCCAATGTCGCCCGTAAGAAAGAAATCAATACTGCGATGTCCAACAGTTTCGGGTTTGGCGGTGTCAACGCCGTAGTCGTATTTAAAAAATATTGCGCATAGATGTTTTTTGCGGGGAGGAATAGTTTTCGATGTCTTTTTTAGATAAAGTAGATCCGGAAGTTGCCCACGCCATTGATCTGGAAACCAGACGTCAGGCGGGAAAACTGGAGCTCATCGCTTCGGAAAATTTTGTCAGTGAAGCCGTTCTGGAAGCCCAGGGCTGCATAATGACCAACAAATATGCCGAAGGTTATCCCGGCAAACGCTATTACGGCGGCTGCGAATACGTGGATATTGCTGAAACGCTGGCGATCGAACGCTGCAAGAAACTCTTTGGCGCGGAGGCGGTCAATGTACAACCGCACTCCGGCACACAGGCCAATATGGCCGTGTATTTCGCGGCCTGTGCTCCCGGTGATACGGTGTTAGGCATGAATCTGTCGCATGGAGGCCATCTTTCTCACGGTAGCCCGGCAAATTTTTCGGGTAAATTCTACAAAATCGTTCCCTACGGCGTCAACCGGGACACGGAAACCATCGACTATGACGAGCTGTGATTGCCAGGGAAAACAAACCGAAAATGATTGTGGTCGGCGCCAGCGCCTACCCGCGGACGATTGATTTCGAGAAATTCCGCGCCGTGGCCGATGAAGTCGGGGCGGTGATCATGGCGGATATCGCGCACATTGCGGGGCTGGTAGCCGTGGGACTGCATCCGTCCCCGATTCCGATCTGCGAATATGTCACTACCACGACGCACAAAACACTGCGCGGACCACGCGGCGGGTTAATCATGTGCAAGGAACCCTACCTCAAAATCCTCAACAGCCGCGTCTTTCCGGGGATGCAGGGCGGCCCGCTGATGCACGTCATCGCCGCCAAAGCTGTAGCCCTGAAAGAGGCCCTGATGCCCGAGTTCAAAGACTATCAGCAGCAGATTATTAAAAATGCGCAGGCCATGGCGGATGAACTCAAGAACTCCGGGTTCCGTCTGGTGTCGGGCGGTACGGACAATCACCTGATGCTCGTTGATTTAACCGCTAAAGGTGTGACAGGTAAAGACGCGCAGGAGGCATTGGATCGCGCGGCTATTACTGTTAACAAAAACGGTATTCCTTTTGACACGCAGGGGCCGATGGTTACCAGCGGTATCCGTATCGGTACGCCGGCGCTCACGACCCGTGGCATGAAGGAAAATGAAATGCACCTCATCGCTTCGCTGATTGCCGATGTGATCAATCATATCAATGATGAGCAAAAAATTCAGGCCGTAGCCGAAGAAGTCAGGAAACTTTGCTCCCGGTTCCCGCTGTATGCGGCAAGAATAAAAGGATAAAGCGGAACGCGGCGGAGCGCGGGCACGGACGGCTCATCGGAAAGCAGAAGATTATGGCGGAAAAACATGCGCCGTCGCAGGATGTTTCGGGCAAAATCAATCCCCGTCCCGACTGGGACACTTATTTTCTGGATATTGTTGAACTGGTTTCAAAGCGCGCCACCTGTCTTCGCCGCGCGGTAGGCGCAGGCCTGGTGCGCGACCGGAGGATTCTGGCCACCGGTTACAACGGCGCTCCTTCCAAGCTGCAGCATTGTCTGGATATCGGATGCCTCCGCGAACAGCTCAACGTGCCGTCGGGAGAGCGCCATGAATTATGCCGCGGTCTTCACGCAGAGCAAAACGCCATTATTCAGGCGGCTCTGCACGGAGTCAGCACGAAGGGTTCCACTTTATACTGCACCAATCATCCGTGTGTGATCTGTGCCAAGATGATCATTAACGCGGGCATTACGCGCATCGTCATTCGCGATGGCTACAGTGACACGCTGGCCGCGGATATGTTAAGCGAAGCGGGAATCAGCGTTGACCAACTGGATAAATGATAAAAGGATCAGGCAGGCAGACTCATGAAATGTCCTTTTTGCAGCAACGCAGAAAACAAGGTGATTGATTCCCGGATCAGCAAGGATGGCAAGGCCATCCGCCGCCGCCGGGAATGCCTGGGCTGCGCAAGGCGATTCACCACCTATGAGTATGTGGAAGATATTCTGCCAATGGTGGTAAAAAAGGATGGCAGGCGCGAACCGTTTGACCGGATAAAAATCCGCAACGGTGTGATGACGGCATGTGAAAAACGGCCGATCAGCATGGAGGACATGGACAAAATCGTCGAGAACGTGGAAGCTGCCTGTCAGGAATATCAGGGTGAGGAAATTCCTTCCTCGGTGATTGGCGAGAAAGTGATGGCTGAACTCAAGGTGCTGGATGGCGTGGCCTATGTCCGGTTTGCCTCGGTTTACCGGCAGTTCCGCGATGTCGGGGAGTTTATGTCCGAATTAAAGGATCTGTTGAGCAAGGGCAAGAAATAATATGTTTACCGGTATCGTCGAAGAAATGGGTAAAGTTGTCCGCCTGACCATGAAAGGTGCGGATGCCTTGCTGGAAGTGGAAGCCGCAATCGATCTGAACGAGGTTTCCCTCGGTGACAGCATTGCGGTGAACGGCGCCTGCCTGACCGTGACATCCAAAACGGCCAGGACATTCACTGCCGACGTGTCTGCCGAATCCTTAAATAGGACAACGCTCAAATTTCTTCAGGCGGGGCATAAAGTCAACCTGGAAAAATCCCTGCGCATCGGCGGGTTTTTAGGCGGCCATTTTGTCCTGGGCCATGTGGACGGGATTGGCCGCATTCTGAGCAAAACACAGAAGTCCGGATCAATTATTTATGCCGTGGAATCCCCTGACCCGTTGCTGCGTTTCATCGTGGAAAAGGGATCTGTCGCCGTCGACGGCATCAGCCTGACGGTGAACAGGCTTGAAAAAGGCCGGTTTTATGTTAATATCATTCCTCACACCGCAGTCAGCACGACGCTGACCGGGAAAAAAGAAGGGGAATGGGTGAACATTGAAACGGATATACTGGGAAAGTATGTAGAAAAGTTATTGCAAACTCCGCGGGGAATCGATAAGGATTTTCTCGCTGAACATGGTTTTATCAAGTAAGCAGGGATGGAAAATGGCAATCAGTAAAATTTCGGAAGCAATTGAAGACATCCGCAACGGGAAGATGGTTATTCTCGTGGATGATGAAGATCGGGAAAACGAAGGTGATCTGTGCATGGCGGCACAGTTTGTGACGCCGGAAGCAATTAATTTCATGGCTCGTCTGGGACGCGGGTTGATTTGCCTGACGATTAACGAGGAAATTGCCGAGAGGTTGAAGCTCAATTTGATGGTTAAAGACAACCAGGCTCGTTTTGGCACTGCGTTTACGGTTTCCATCGAAGCGCGCCACGGCGTGACCACAGGCATTTCTGCGGCGGACCGCTCCACCACAATTTTGACTGCGGTGAATCCCGCGGCAAAACCGGATGATATTGTAAGCCCCGGTCATGTGTTCCCGATTCTGGCTCGCAAGGGAGGCGTTCTGGTGCGAACAGGCCAGACGGAAGGTTCGGTGGATTTATGCCGTCTGGCAGGACTTACCCCGTCGGGTGTGATCTGCGAAATCATGAAGGACGACGGCACAATGGCGAGGATGCCGGATCTGGAAATATTTGCCCGTGAGCACAATCTGAAAATCGTTACCATTGCCGATCTGATTGATTACCGGATGCAGAATGAATCGATGATCCGGCGC
>PHBN01000217.1 GCA_002840635.1 Deltaproteobacteria bacterium HGW-Deltaproteobacteria-1 | reverse complement strand
CACCACCTCCGCCGCCGAATATACCGGAGAAGGGGTCTTCGAAATCCTGCGCACCGCCGCCTCCCCTTCTGCTTGTACGAAATGTTGTTCGCCCTCTTCCGCCTCCAAATCCGAAACCGCGCAAAATTTCGTCAAGGTCAAAATCGCGGAAAATATCCTCCTGTGAATATTGCTGACGATACTGATCCGCAGATCCAAACTGGTCGTATTGTTCTCGTTTCTTCGCGTCACTCAAAACAGCATAGGCTTCGCTTATCTTTTTGAATTTTTCTTCAGCCGCTTTATTATTGGGGTTTTTGTCTGGATGCCATTTAACAGCCAGCTTGCGATAAGCTTTTTTTATTTCATCGGCGGATGCTTTTTTATCAACACCCAAAACCTGATAGTAATCTTCTGCCATAGCGTCCCTTTTTGATTGCAAAATATATTTCAGGTAATTTAAGCAGCAATTCCCATTTGAAAAGCGTCTAAATTCAATTTTATTAATTTTTGAGGAAAAGACTTCTTAATCACGGTCTCCCAAATGGCCTGATCGACATTCAGCAGATTGGATACGGCGCCCAGTAAAACGACATTGGCCGCTTTTACGTTTCCTGCTTTTTTGGCAATGTCGGCCGCATTAAAAGCAACCACCTTTGGATAGTGTTTTTTTAAAAATCCAACAACATCGGCAGGATAAGATGCATCGCCGATATTGACCGCCGGGGGATAGATTTCTTCTGTGTTCACGATAACAGATGCTTTTGGGCTTATGAATTTCAGGTAGCGAAGGGCTTCCATTTTCTCGAAAGAAACAAGTATTTCACCGCTTCCGGTTTCAGCCAGCGGGGAATAAACTTTCTTCCCGTAACGAACATCACTGTTCACACATCCGCCTCGCTGTGCCATGCCGTGGACTTCGCTTTTCTTGACATCAAAACCTGCTTCCATCATGACCATGCACATGATATCGCTGGCTCTTATGATTCCCTGACCGCCTACTCCGGCAAATAATATACTGTGAACTCTTGACTCGTCCTTCATGGAGTTTTCCTTTTCGTCAGCTGATCGCTCCGAATTTGCATACCTGGGCGCATAATCCGCAGCCGTTGCAGAATGTTTCATCAATTACCGCAATTCCCTTACGTTTGGAACCTTCTTTCGTGATCCCGTCTTTCCAGGCAATCGGGGGGCAATTCAAGGTCAGGCATGTTTTGCATCCCTCGCATTTATCCGCGTCAATTTTCAGGGCAGAAACATGTTTTAGATTGGCCCTTTTGAAAAGAACACAGGGTCCTTGGGAAATAATAACAGACGGACCGCTGCTAGCCAGCTCGTCTTTAATCGCGATTTGAGCCTCTTTAATGTTATATGGATTGATAACTCTTATATTTTCAATACCTAGTGCAGAAACTAAAACATTTAGATTAACTTTTTTTGCCTCTTTCCCCATCAATGTGTAACCGGTACCCGGATGCTCCTGCATCCCTGTCATGGCTGTTGTGCTGTTATCCAGTATAATGATCAAAGCGTCACTGTTGTTATAAGCCATATTTAATAGCGATGTAATCCCGGAATGAAGGAAAGTGGAGTCGCCGATCACTCCAACAACCTTGCCCTTCCCTTTTTCCTTGAGGGCTTTGCTCATGCCATGGGCCATTCCGATGCTGGCACCCATGCAGATACAGGAATGAAGGCCTTCCAGAGGCTTTAAATAAGAAAGCGTATAGCAGCCGATATCACCATGGACATAAGCTTTTGATTTTTTCAGCGCGTAAAACAATCCGCGATGAGGACAGCCGGGGCAAAGATTTGGCGGCCGATGGGCGAGACTTTCCTTATAAGGAGAAACCGCTCCAGACATATCTGAATTTATGATTTTTTTTACGATACCGGGATCAAATTCATTGGTGTAGGGGAAAATATCCTTGCCGGTCACCTCGATTCCCATGGCTTTAATTTGCTCTTCAAGATAGGGATCCAACTCTTCGATGACATAAATTTTCTTAACTCTGGATGCGAACTCATGGATTAATTTTACCGGAAGCGGATAGACCATGCCCAGTTTCAGATAGGAGAAATCCGGAAAGACCTCTTTGGCATAGTTATAAGGCATGCCGGCAGTGATGATCCCTACTTTTGGATTATTGATTTCCATTTTATTTTCGGGGAAATTTTCGACAAATTTTTTCAGGGCCTCCTGGCGTTTTTCGACTTCAACACGTCTGATGCGCGCATTGATGGGCACCATGACGTATTTTTCCGCATTATGCACAAGCCTTGTCCTGTCTTCCGGTATCTGTGGCTCATTGAGGTAGACAACGGATTTGGAATGAGCAACTCGGGTGGTTGTTCTGAAAAAGACCGGAGTGTCAAATTTTTCACTGATTTCAAAAGCAAGTTTAATAAAGTCTTTAGCTTCCTGCGGATCGGCGGGCTCGAGCATGGGAATTTTCGCGAATTTCGCGTAATTGCGGTTATCCTGTTCGTTTTGCGAACTGTGCATCGAAGGATCATCGGCGCTGATGATTACCAGTGCTCCTTCAATGCCCGTGTAGCTGACAGTGAAAATGGGGTCAGCGGCAACATTGACACCGACATGCTTCATCACGGCCAATGCCTTCGCACCTCCAAGGGCCGCCCCGATAGCTACTTCCACTGCAACTTTTTCGTTGGGGGCCCACTCGGCATAAACACCGTCATATTTGGCAAATTCCTCCATGATCTCCGTGCTGGGAGTTCCGGGGTAGGCTGCCGCAAACCTCACACCCGCTTCATAGACACCGCGAGCGATGGCTTCGTTACCTGACATGAATACTTTTTTCAAATGCTATTGCCTCCGTATCTTTTGGGACCGCCATTTGCAATTATTTATATTTGCAGGATATCCCGACTCGCAACAGCTTGAGGTTTTCTATTGCGGGTTTAAGGTTTTCTTGATTCGTCTCCAGTACAATTATCGAGCTTATAAAAATCAACTGAGAGTGGATATTTTGCGCTTAATGAGAATGGAGGCCGCCGGTTCCGTTGTTTTTTCCAAGGCTTTTTTATAGTATTCCAGCGCTTTTTCTTTATTGTTTAATTCTTCATAAGCGCGCGCAATATTGCG
>PHBN01000552.1:817-1532 GCA_002840635.1 Deltaproteobacteria bacterium HGW-Deltaproteobacteria-1 | reverse complement strand
GTCGAATTCTGCGAGTTATTGGCGAAAAAAGGTTATTATGTGATTCGGTTTGACAACCGGGATGCAGGTCTTTCGACTAAATTTGATGAAGCAGGAATTCCTGACTTCCCGGCGGCAATCAAAGCCGCCATGGAAGGTAAGCCTGTGGAATCAGCATATTCTCTTGATGATATGGCAGATGATGCCGTCGGTTTACTTTATGCTTTAGGAATTGAGAAGGCGCATATCTGCGGCGCTTCAATGGGCGGTATGATAGCCCAGGTCATCGCCTATCGACATCCAAAACATGTCCTGAGTCTTACTTCAATAATGTCGACCACAGGCAATCCTGATCTTCCACAGGCGAAACCGGAAACAATAGCTGCTGTTCTCGCGCCTGCACCTGCCCAACGCGAAGCATATGTTGAACACAATATGAATATATGGCGGAAGATTTGGAGTCCCGGATTCCCGTTTGAGGAAGAAAGAGCTCGAATGTTCATAACGGAGAGCTATGATCGTTCATACTACCCACAGGGAATGGTACGTCAAAACATAGCTCTTATTGCCAATGGCGATCGAAGACCGTTGCTTTCAACAATTGCGGTTCCAACACTTGTAATTCACGGGGCTGATGATCCGCTGATACCGGTCGAGGGAGGAACAGATACAGCCCGGGTAATACCTGGAGCAAGATTATTGATAATTAATGGAATGGGGCATGACATGCCAAAAG
>PHBN01000552.1:0-783 GCA_002840635.1 Deltaproteobacteria bacterium HGW-Deltaproteobacteria-1 | reverse complement strand
ATAGATCCATCAAATTCTATGAAGACTCTTTTGATGGGAAAATTGTCCTGGATATGGAGCTTGCCGGCGCGAGAAATGTATTTATGAGAATCGGCAAGGGGCGAATCCATTTTTATGATCAGCCTCCCGGATTTTCGGGGAGAGGAAGTATCCATCATTTTGGAATCCAGACGGATGACATTGTCGGTGTGGTTGAAAAATTAAAATCAAACGGCGTTGTGTTTCAAAAAAATATTACGGATGCCGGGTTTTGGAAATATATTATGGTTCCGGCACCGGATGATATTCTGATTGAATTGTTTGAAGTCGATAAAAACCAGATTCCGCCTGAGTATCAAAATTATTTTGAATAGCAATATCTATGTGCAAAGCAAATCGATCCGTTGACGGTTACAGCTGCGGATGATCAGCAGTCGGAAATTACATCAGCGACATGTTTTCGGCTTCCCGCATGAGTTCGTCACGGAATTTAGGATGGGCAATGCTGATCAGGGCAAGTGCGCGCTCCCGAGTAGACTTTCCCTTCAGGTTGACGATGCCGTATTCCGTTGCGATATAATGCACGTCGTTGCGAGGTGTTGTGACCATGGTTCCCGCCGGGAACTGGCCGACGATCCGCGATACTTCTTCATTTTTGGCCGTGGAATATAAAACGAGGATAGATTTGCCTTCGGGCGAGTCATAAGCTCCCCGGACGAAATCAAGCTGGCCCCCTGTTCCGCTGTATTGACGTCCCTCCAGGAATTCCGCGTTGCACTGTCCCAGCAGATCAACCTGAAGGAT
>PHBN01000216.1 GCA_002840635.1 Deltaproteobacteria bacterium HGW-Deltaproteobacteria-1 | reverse complement strand
CTACAGCGGATCTGAAATTCTGATCAGACGACTGACTGAAATGGGCGCCGAAATTCGGGTGCACGACCCCTATGTTGATTCCTGGTTTGAATTTGAAAGTCAGGAAGATGACTCAGGCAGCAAGTCCGTTTTCTTTCGCAACCAGAAGAAACTGAAAGACTTACGGGTTCAAAAGGATCTGAACAAGAGCATGAAGAACATTGATGCGCTGGTGCTGGCGGTCCGCCATGAAGCCTATCTTAATCTGGATCCTGCCAGAATAGTGAAGGCTGCAGGCCATCCGATTGCCGTCATCGACTGCTTCGGCATTCTCGACGATGACCGTATCCGCCACTATCTGGCATTAGGTTGCGAAGTAAAAGGCCTCGGCAGAGGACATATTAAACGGCTGAAAGATCAGGTGAGTAAAAAGAAAAGTTGATCGCATTGGTGTGTGGAATCCTTTTGTGACGGCAGCCTTCGGGATACCGGGTTGTAATGAACCCTGTATGTAATGTTTTACTGAATTCAGTTCATCATTCGGCACCGAACGCAACATTAAAAAGACTTATCCATCATGGCTTATCCATCATGGTCTTGAGTGATTCCAGCAAATCATAACGGGTCAGGTCATATTGAATCGGTGTAATGGTAATGTAACCGTCGGATAGAGCACCGATGTCTGTCTGCAAATCTTTGGCAGCCGTCAACACTTCAGCAGAAATCCAGTAATAAATATTATCTCGCGGATCTGTGCGCTTTTCAAAGGTCTCGATGACGTTGCCCCTGCCCTGCCTCACCACGGCAACTCCCTTGATTTTTTCTTCCGGCAGGCAGGGAATGTTGACGTTGAAGGCACTTCCATGCAGCGACTGGTTTTTTTCTATGAGCCGCACCATCCTGCAGGCAAACCGGGCGGCAACAGTGAAATCCGCCTCCTGATGCGGACGGAAAAGCGTGATCGCGTGCCCTACCGCACTTTGTTCAATTTCCGGCGCGACGATCAGACAATCCGCCTCCCGCGAAAGCTCCTCGTATAGCGCTGCCAGCCCCCGGGCATAAATCCCGTCATCATTCGTCAATAATATCCTCATCTTTTATCCACCTTCCGCACCCTGCTTCTCATCATCACTTTACTTGAACAATCTTCCCGTTTTGAACCATTAAAATAAAGGCCTCTTTTTGAGCCACGCGATTACCGTTGAAGGAAATATTACCTGTCGCTCCCCGGAAACCACGAACATCCAGCAAAGCTTCAAGGAATTCATCTCGTGTTGTAATCTTGTGTTTTCCCAGGACCTTCAGGACAATGTCCATTGTATCATAAGACAGCGCATCAATATTGACGGGCTCACGGCCGTATGCTGCGTAATATACATCGACAAAATCATTCGTTTCCGGAAGATATCCACTTGCAAAAAAACTGTCAACAAATACAGCTCCTTCCAGATATTCAACGCCGCTTTTTACCAAATCCGGCGAATGCCATAAACTCGTTCCTAATAATTTCAAGCCCCTGACATTATAATAAGCAAGTTGAGAAGTAATCATTTTGACCCGTTGATGTGAATCCGGAATAAAGAGGGCTTCAAAATCCAGAGATAATCTGTCGTGAGTGCTTTCGGCCGTTTCTGAAACCTGTTCTGCAACCCCGATCCTGTTTCCTGTAAGTTTTTTAATCTGGTAAGAGAAATCCGTATCCGTTTTACGGTAGGAAATAGACTGATGGATCTTACCGCCGATACTTTTCACCTTACTGCGGAAAATACTGACCATTTCACGACCGTAATCATCCTGCGGATAGAGGACGGAAAAAATTCCAATATTCAATGTTTTCTGAGCATAACCGATTAACGCCTCCATCTGCTGTGTCGCTGTCAGAAAATGCTGAAACACATATTCACCGGTTTCCGTAACACCTTCTTTGGAAGTGATTAATATCAGAGGCACTTTTCTTTTCTGGGCTTCCTCGGCAATGACGGTTGCCTCCGCCGTGCCGGACATGGCAACAATGGCTATTACATTGACATCATCCGCGAGATGTAAAACCGCTTCTCGTATTTTTTCAGGGGTCTCTCCGGAGTCGGCAGCAACGATTTCCCACGGAGAAGAAGAACGCTGTTTGAATATCTTCAACGACAACAGGGCCGCGTCGAGTGCCCTGCGCCCGGCATTGTCAAAGCGGCCCGTCAGGGGGAAAATACATCCTACGTTGTTGCGGCTGATCAAAACGGAAGGCGGACCAATGGTAGACGGCTGAACTTCCGATTTTTTTCTAACCGGCGGTTCTGCTCTTTTTTTTGTTATCAGCGGCGCGCGCGCGCATCCTGCAATAAAAACAAAAAGAAATAAAATAAATATTGCCGCTAAAAGGCGATATTTCTTCATTTTGCCCCCTGAAAAATTTTTATTATTCTATAATATTTTTCAGAACAGGTCGATATAAAAAAGCCCGAAACCGCATTTCACGGTTTCGGGCCTGTAACAGAATTTTTTCTTATTTCTTCACTTCTTCAAAATCCGCATCGACGACATCGTCGTCTTTTTTACCCGAAGCCTGATCAGCACCTGCAGAACCGGCCCCGCCCGCAGCACCCGGTCCGCCTGCCGTTTTGGCATACATGGCTTCCGCCAGTTTGTGTGATACGTTCATCAGATCATCCTGTGCTTTCTTGATGGCCTCAAGATCATCGCCTTCCAACTCCTTTTTAACTTTGGCAATTGCATCTTCGATTCTAGCCTTTTCCGCTGCATCGACCTTGTCACCGAACTCCTTGATATTCTTCTCGACGGAATACACCAGGGAATCAGCATGATTTCTGGCTTCGATCAATTCCTTGCGGCGCTTGTCTTCCTCAGCATGCATCTCTGCATCTTTGACCAGTTTTTCAATTTCAGCTTCGCTTAAACCGCTGGAGGCGGTAATTTTAATACTCTGCTCCTTGCCGGTCCCCAGGTCTTTGGCGTTCACATGCACAATCCCGTTTGCATCGATATCAAACGTCACTTCAATCTGCGGCACGCCGCGGGGCGCCGGCGGAATTCCCACGAGTTCAAAACGTCCCAGCGTCCGGTTGTCGGTCGCCATCTGGCGTTCACCCTGCAGAACATGAATGCTCACCGCCGGCTGATTATCGGCTGCCGTCGAAAAGATCTGGCTTTTCTTGCTGGGGATGGTTGTGTTTTTCTCGATGAGCCTCGTCATCACACCTCCGAGGGTTTCGATGCCGAGCGAAAGCGGCGTGACATCCAAAAGCAGGACGTCTTTGACATCACCCGCCAGCACGCCGCCCTGAATGGCCGCGCCCACTGCCACGACTTCATCCGGATTGACGCCCTTGTGAGGTTCTTTTCCAAAAATATCCTTCACTTTCTGCTGGACACGAGGCATACGGGTCATGCCGCCAACCAGAATGACCTCATCGATATCCTTGCTGGACATGCCGGCATCTTTTAGTGCGGTGTGGCAGGGACCGACGACTTTATCGATAAGATCTTCCACCAGCGATTCGAGCTTGGCGCGCGAAAGCTTGATATTCATATGCTTGGGACCTGAGGCGTCCGCCGTGATGAAAGGCAGATTGATGTCCGTTTCCATTGTTGTGGAAAGTTCCATCTTCGCTTTTTCCGACGCTTCTTTCAGTCGCTGCAACGCCATTTTGTCGCTCCGCAGATCAATACCCTGATCCTTCTTGAATTCAGCTACCAGGTAATCCATGACACGCTGGTCGAAGTCTTCACCGCCCAGGTGCGTATCACCATTCGTCGATTTCACTTCAAAAACACCTTCACCCAGCTCCAGGATGGAAATATCAAATGTACCGCCGCCCAGATCGAAAACGGCAATTTTTTCATCCTTTTTCTTGTCCAGACCATAGGCCAGCGCCGCCGCGGTCGGTTCGTTAATGATGCGAAGAACATTCAGTCCGGCGATCTTGCCTGCGTCTTTGGTTGCCTGGCGCTGCGAGTCGTTAAAGTAAGCCGGAACCGTTATAACGGCATCCGTCACTTTTTCGCCAAGATAGTCTTCTGCGGTC
>PHBN01000215.1 GCA_002840635.1 Deltaproteobacteria bacterium HGW-Deltaproteobacteria-1 | reverse complement strand
ATAGAATAAAAAACCACAGGGGTTGGTGACCCCTGTGGTTCACTGACGAAGGCGTAGTATCACCTATTTGGCCATGTGGCAACACATATTAAGGGTGACACCACCTTTTCTTTAAACTATCCTGAGATATGGCCTTTTGTGATTTTCCTGAGGCTGAGCGGAACGCCCCTAAAATTGTAAGTTACTGTTTATTTATACAGATGGCAATGATTTCGTTTACGATCAAGATATTGAATAGTAGATAAATTGTATCAGGTCTTGAATAATCTGTTTTTTAGCCGTCAATTAGTGATTCGAAATAATAGAATGACCGGTTGCATTGCCTGTGATATTGCCGGTTAGGTAAAGTACAATCACCACAATGGCCAGCACTATTATGATGACTCTATCATAACCGTTCGATAAATACATGCGGGTTTTTGTCATGAAAGCGCCGCACTGCCGTTGAACAATCAGTCGCAACCGCAACGGCAACCGAGGCTCCCACCATGGGGTTGTTGCCCATTCCGATCAGTCCCATCATTTCCACGTGGGCGGGAACGGATGACGAACCGGCAAACTGTGCGTCGGAGTGCATGCGTCCCATTGTGTCGGTCATGCCGTAAGACGCGGGACCCGCGGCCATGTTGTCCGGATGAAGTGTTCTTCCCGTGCCGCCGCCGGAAGCCACGGAGAAAAACTTTTTCCCGGCCAGCAGACGTTCCTTTTTGTATACACCCATGACCGGATGCTGGAAGCGTGTCGGGTTTGTTGAATTCCCTGTGATTGCTACATCCACGCCTTCCATGTGCATAATGGCCACGCCCTCGCGTACATCATCGGCGCCGAAACAGCGGACGGCCGCGCGCTCGCCTGTCGAATAGGCTTTTTCCCTGACCACGGAAACCTTGCCTGTTTTATAGTCAAAAGCGGTTGCCACGTGGGTAAAACCATTTACGCGGGCGATAATGTGTGCGGCGTCTTTTCCCAGTCCGTTCAGGATGACACGCAGTGGTTTTTTTCTTGCCTTGTTCGCGGACTTGGCCAGACCGATTGCGCCTTCAGCGGCCGCAAACGATTCATGTCCTGCACAGAAAGCGAAACAGGCGGTTTCTTCACGAAGCAGCATCGAGGCCAGATTCCCATGGCCGATGCCGACCTTGCGGTCGTCGGCAACCGATCCGGGAATGCAGAACGACTGGAGACCTTCACCGAGTGTCTCGGCGATGTCAGCCGCCGCCTTCTGACCCTTCATGATTGCTGCTGCGGCGCCCACCAGATAGGCCCATCCGGCGTTTTCAAACGAAATCGGCTGAATGTCTTTTACAATTTTCCGAACATCGACGCCTTTTCCCATGCATATCTTTTCAGCTTCCTCAAGAGAGGCAATTCCGAATTTTGCGAGAAAAGGAGTGATCTGCTGAATTCTTCTTTCATATCCTTCAAATATGGCCATTTTTTTAACTCCTTATCCTTTTCGTGGGTTGATAACTTTGACGGCTTCGGCAAATCGTCCATATGTTCCGGTTGCCTTGGCAAGCGCGGCGGCCGGATCTGTTCCTTTGGAAAAATCGTCCATATGTTCCGGTTGCCTTGGCAAGCGCGGCGGCCGGATCTGTTCCTTTGGAAATTTGATCCATCATGACGCCAAGCTGGACAAACTTGTAACCGATGATTTCGTTGTCGCTGTCAAGTCCGATTTCGGTGACAAACCCTTCGGCCATTTCCAGGTAACGGGGCCCTTTTGCTTTCGTTCCATACATGGTGGCAATCACGCTCCGCAGCCCTTTACCCAGGTCTTCCAGGCCCGCTCCGATGGGAAGCCCTCCTTCAGAAAAGGCGGTTTGTGTTCGGCCGTAAACAATCTGAAGAAAAATTTCTCTCATGGCCACGTTGATCGCGTCACAGACGAGATCTGAATTTAGCGCTTCCAGAATGGTTTTATTCGGCAATATTTCGGCGGCCATTGCCGCGGAATGGGTCATTCCGGTGCATCCGATGGTTTCAACCAGCGCCTCTTCTATAATGCCGTTCTTAACGTTCAGGGTGAGTTTGCATGCCCCCTGCTGAGGTGCACACCACCCGATGCCGTGGGTAAGGCCGCTGATATCTTTAATTTCCTTCACTTGCGTCCACCTGCCCTCCTGGGGTATGGGGGCCGGCCCGTTTTTGGCGCCCTTGGCAACTACGCACATCTGTTCGATTTCATGAGTGTGTTCCATAAATTAGCTCTCCTTCCGGTAAAATACTGCGCCGTGTAATGTAGCACCGGATTTTCTTTTTATCAATTCAAATTGTCTTTGAAAGAGCAATTTTTGACGGCCATGTCCGCTCTTTTATCGGCGGCCGCAAGATATTGATTAAAATGGAATTTTATAAAGGTGACCTACTGCGGAGCTCCAGGCTTGTTGGGATGCGTCAGATATTAACGCACTGTTTAAAATCTTCGCCAGGCAAAGCGGGTTTATGATCCGGAAATTTGATTTATGCTGAATAACGGTAAAGGGCAACTCCCAAAACCAGGATGCCCAGCACAAAGCGATACACAACAAAAGGCAGGAATGTTTTGGTCTGCACGTAGCGCAACAGGAACCCTATGGCGGCCAGGCCGGAAAGGCAGGCTACGACCATGCCAATAAGAAATCCCGCATCGATCATGGAAGGATTGGCGGCAAGCGCGGGCACCTTGACCAGGGCAGCCCCCAGTATAATCGGCGCGGAAAGCAAAAAGGAAAAACGCGCCGCATCCTCACGCTTCATGCCCAGTGCCAGCGCCGTGGTCATCGTAACGCCGGAGCGCGACACACCGGGAATGATAGCCAGTGCCTGTGAAAGCCCGATCAGAAAACTGGTTTTCAGCGTGATATGAGCCACGTCAATCTCTTTTTTACCCATACGGTCAACAATGTAAAGAATGACACCCAGAAGGATCAGCATGCAGGCAATCAGAACCGGATTGCGAAAAACGGTTTCAGCGACATTTTCAAGCAGATAACCAATCAGCGCTCCGGGAATCGTTGCCAGCACCAGGTACCAGAAAAGTTTCCCCTCCCTTTCCCCGGGCCTGGTGAGCCCTTTGCTCAACAGGTTGAGCCAGTCTTTCCAGAAATATATTACTACCGCAATCAGCGTTCCGACATGCAGGGCAATATCAAAGGTAAGACCGGAATCGGACCAGTTTAAAAGCCAGGGGACCAGCACCAGATGAGCCGAGCTGGATATCGGCAGGAACTCACCCAGTCCCTGAACCAGCCCCAGAACAACCGCCTGTGTAATGTCCATAATGCCTCTCTTTAATTATTCTTGCCCGATGATCCGTGTTTCTGCGATGCCATACATGAATATGACCCATTTGTCCAATATCATTATCATTGGCAAGTCAGGTCGTCGAGCTTGACACGTAACTTCATTGTGCTTATACTTTGCTTGTCCGGTTATCCTGTTTCCCAACGCACCCGGCAACCCTTTCCCCGAGGTAAAAAATGTCAAATCCTGTGTTTCACGGTTTATATCAGTCACAAAAAGATTTTTTTCACTCCGGAAAAACGCGCGAAATCGGATTCCGGATTGATGCACTGAAAAAACTCCGGGAAACCATTTCCGCACATGAGAAGGATATTTACGCCGCCGTTTATGCGGATCTGCACAAGGAAGAAACGGACGTTTATGCCACCGAAATATCCGGTGTCTACGATGAAATAAAAATCGCCATCAGCAATGTCCGCGATTGGGCGGCGCGCGAAAAAGTTCCTACACCCGTCTTCATGATGCCCTCCAAAAGCTACGTTTACAAGGAACCTTACGGTGTGACGCTGATCATCGCACCCTGGAATTATCCGTTTCAGCTTCTGATGATGCCGCTGGTCGGAGCAATTGCCGCAGGCAACACGGCTATCCTTAAGCCATCGGAATTGTCATCCCACACGGCAGCCATTATCGAAAGAATAATCAATACTGCATTTCCGAAAGAATATATTTACGTTGTTCAAGGCGCGGCGGAAGAAACCCGCTCACTGCTGGAACTGCCGATGGATTACATTTTCTTCACCGGCAGCGTCCCCGTAGGCAGAGAGGTGATGGCGGCGGCGGCAAGAAATCTTACGCCGCTCACGCTGGAACTGGGCGGAAAAAGCCCGGCTATTGTCCATGAAAGTGCGAATCTCCTTACAGCTTCCAGACGCATCAATTTCGGCAAATTCATCAATGCCGGTCAAACCTGTATTGCGCCAGACTATGTCCTGGTTCACGAAACGGTGAAGGACGCTTTCATCGCCGCACTCATCAAGGCCATTCAAAAATTTTACGGCGAAGATGCCTCCACCCACCGTCGGTATTGCCGCATTATCAGCGACCGCCATTTTCAGCGGCTGACCTCCTTGATCGATTCATCGAAAATTGTTTATGGAGGTAAAACCAGTTCAGCTGACCGCTATATCGAACCGACGATTTTATATCCTGCCGACTGGACAGACAACGTCATGCAGGATGAAATATTCGGCCCGATACTGCCTGTTATCCCCTATTCCAGTCTTGATGAGATTATCGATAAAATTAACAAACGTCCCGAGCCGCTTGCGTTGTATATGTTTGTTAACGATAAGATCATTCGTGAAACATCTTTTGGGGGAGGTGCCGTCAACAATACCATCATGCACATTGTTTCTCATTACCTGCCCTTCGGCGGTGTCGGCTCCAGCGGCCATGGCCGCTACCATGGCAAATACAGCTTTGACACATTCTCTCACACCAAAAGCATTCTGCGCAGCTACAATCTTACCGATGTGGTGGATATCGCCGCGCCCCACGGAGGCAAATTAATGAAGTTCATTTTAAAATTTATTAAGTAACTTAATGTTCAGGGAAAGGGAACCCGATGAAGAAAGTCTTTATACTGGCAGCCCTCTGCGTACTATTTTTGCTGAGCGCCTGTTCCGCTCCCAGGATCAACATTCTTGATGCAAATGAGGATCCCCTCCGGGAATTTACGCTGGAAGGAAAAGGGAGAGAAAAAATCTTGATAATCCCAGTAAACGGGATGATTTCCGCTTCGCCCAAAATAGGACTGCTCAGCTCAAAGCCCGGCACTGTGGAACAGGTTGTCGCTCAGCTCAACAAGGCCCGAAGCGATTCTCAAATCAAAGCCGTTATCCTGAAAATCAACTCATCCGGAGGAACGGTCACAGCAAGCGACATGCTTTACCACGAAATCGTTTCCTACAAAGC
>PHBN01000214.1 GCA_002840635.1 Deltaproteobacteria bacterium HGW-Deltaproteobacteria-1 | reverse complement strand
CGAAAAAGAATTCATCCACCGGTGGATTGCCGATCCGGCCTCTGTAAAAATGCCACGCGGTGAATCGCTGGCCGAATTGCAGGATCGTGTCTGGCCGCCTGTCGAAAAGATTATTGCCGCGGGTGAAAACGCCCTGGTGGTTGCCCATAATTTCACCATCGCCGCGATTCTGTGCCGGATCAGGAACATAAGCCTGTCTGAATTTCGCAGCACCTGTGTGGATACTGCGTCCAGAACGGTGATCCGGTTCCGGGATGGCCGGGCGAATATCGAAGTCATGAACGACCGCAGTCATCTGACGGCGTCTGGTCTATGAACTATGAGAGATGCTCCATAAAGGATCCAATGAAGCTCGACGCCCCGGTGCAGTCGCTCATCAAACAACTCAATAAACTGATTTTCTGATGAGGGTCGTACTTGCTGAAAAGTAATCACAAGATTTTGCACGGTCAAAATAATTTGCCGGGATTAAACAGATGATCCGGATCCAGTAAGCCTTTAATCCGCTTCATCAAGATCAAGCTCTCTCCATGTTCCTGATTCATGAATCGGATTTTGCCGATGCCGACGCCGTGTTCGCCGGTACAGGTGCCTTCAAATTCCAGTGCCTTCGCCACAATGTTACGGCTTGCTTCTTCCACGCGCATCCAGCGCTTCCGGTCCTGCGGATCGTCCATGACATGAACATGAAGGTTGCCGTCGCCAGCATGACCGAAAAGATAGGCCTTCAAGTCTCGAACCTCATTTTTACTGAAAGCGACCATTTCAGAATAACGGGACAGAGGCACGGCCACGTCCATAATCAGAGGGGAGAGGCCGGTGTGGCATCGTTTGATGGATTCGTAAGTCTGATGACGGATTTCCCACAACCGCGCTCTTTCTTCGGATCCGATTCCTTTGTCGATGGCAAGAGAACCATTGCCCCGGCAGATTTCTTCCACAAACGTCATTTCTTCCCGCAGTCCCTGCTCACTGAAACCGGAAAATTCCATCAGCAGCGTTGGATTTTCTTCCAGGGTCAATCCCCGGTCTTGATTGAGCGCGTGGACGACATTGGCATCCAGAAACTCCATGGCTGCAGGAGCGAGTCCTGAACGCATGATATGATGAACTGTTGTCGTTGCACCAAGGATGGTCGGAAACGTGGCCCGCACGGCCATGAAATTTGCCGGCAGTCCCGCCAGTTTGAGGGTCGCTTCAGTGACAATGCAAAGCGTGCCTTCCGATCCGGTAAAAAACGCCGGAAGGTTATAACCCGAAGAAGATTTACGCGCGCGGCTTCCGGTTCTGATCACATCCCCTCCAGGCAAAACAGCGGTCAGCCGCATGACATAGTCTTTTGTGGCGCCGTATCGGACAGACCGGATTCCGCTGGCATTGTTTCCGATCATGCCGCCAATCGTGGCCGCGGCTCCCGGATCCGGTGGAAAAAAAAGACCCTCACAGGCGAGCGCCCGGTTGAGCTCCTTGTAAATGACTCCTGCCTGAACATCCGCCTGGAAGTCTTCCGCACGGACGGCGATGATCTGATTCATTTCGCTAAAATCGATGACGATCCCTCCCCGTACCGGAATAGGGTTGCCTTCCAGGCTGGTTCCAGCTCCCCATGCGGTGACAGGCACTCTGTGCCGGCCGGCCCACTGGATAACCAGGCTGACTTCTTCTGTGGTACGGGGCCACACAACAACATCCGGCAGAGATGCCGCGTGAAACGATTCATCATGGGAATGCAGGCCGAGAACGGACTCGCCTGCGGAAACCCTTCGGTTATCGAGAATGCTTTTCAGTTCGCTTAAATCCATTCTGTCATTCATGGTGTTTTTGATTCCCCTGGTTGCTTTGCTTCGGTTTCCTTCTGCACTTCGTGTTCAAAATCTCCGCCTCGTAATCCTTTGAATGCAACTTGATATAATAAATCATCCACTGGTAAAGATCGTCAAAAAACGCGGCGAAAGCAGGGGTCCGTTTCTAAACAGCAGGAATATGTGAACGCAACAAATCGGCAAACTTTTCCGGTGTGACAGGCTTGCTGAAATAATACCCCTGCATTTCATCGCAGGAATGCTGACGCAGGAAGTCCATTTGATCCTGTGTTTCCACGCCTTCGGCAACAACGGTCAGGCTGAGCGTCTTGCCCATGGAAATGATCGCCTGGGTGATCGCCTTGTCTTCGGCGTCCTGAGGAATATCACGAATAAAAGAACGGTCAACCTTTAACGTATCAATGGGGAAATGCTTGATCTGCGCAAGCGAAGAGTAACCGGTGCCGAAATCATCAATTGCCAGGCGAACCCCCATGTCCTTGATCTGCGTCAGAATCGCCACCATGCGCGCCGGGTTGTGCATGACCATGCTCTCGGTTATCTCAAGTTCCAGCAGATGAGGCGCCATGCCGGAATCCCTGAGCGCCGTTTTGATATCTTCAATCAGATTTTCATCGAGGAGCTGTCTGAATGACAGATTGACCGCCATGCACACATGGGGAAGCCCCTGCTGCTGCCAGGCGACATTCTGCGCACAGGCTGTTTTAATCACCCATTGGCCAATGGGTACGATCATGCCCGTTTCTTCGGCCACCGGGATGAACTTGGCGGGGGAAACATCGCCAAGAAGCGGGCTGTGCCAGCGTAGTAGGGCTTCCACGCCTGTGATGACATCCGTCTTGAAATCCAGCTTGGCCTGATAGTTTAAGGAGAGTTCATTGCGCTCCAGTGCGAGACGAAGATGGGTTTCAAGCGAAAGCTGCTCGATTGACTGGGACTTCAGGCCTTCGGAGTAAAACTGGTAATTATTCTTGCCCTCTTCTTTTGCAAAATACATGGCTTTGTCGGCCGTCTTCATCAGGGTCTGCTCGTCTTCGCCGTCCTTCGGGTATATACTGATGCCGACGCTTGCCGTTACACGGCATTCTTCACCCATTAGAGGCACCGGCCTCATGGTGGTGGAAAGAATCTTCTGGGCTACGGTGACGAGCTGACCCGGATTGTCGACCTCTTCGACCAGGATAACAAACTCGTCTCCCCCAAGGCGGGCGACTACATCCGTGGCCCGCAGCGTCTGCTTGAAACGTGTGGCGATGGTCTTCAAAAGCAGATCGCCCGC
>PHBN01000551.1 GCA_002840635.1 Deltaproteobacteria bacterium HGW-Deltaproteobacteria-1 | reverse complement strand
ATGATCTTCCTGCAGCGCGGTCATGCCTTCGCGTGTTCCAATCACGATGGGACGTTTTTTTGCCGGAATAGCGCTGATCAATTTCAAGACATCTTCGGGATAGTGCTGTCCATCCGCATCAATGGTAATCGCAAAATCGGCCACATGGGAAGCCGCCATAAAGCCGGTTAAAATCGCCGCGCCTTTGCCTTCGTTTTTCGAATGATGCAAAACAGTTATGCTTTTCATTTCCGCAAGACGCTGGGGAGTTTCATCGGTTGATCCGTCATCCACAACAAATACAGGATACCCCAGATCCTGAGCCTGCCTGACAACCTGCACCACCGTTGCCGCATGGTTATAGACCGGGATGATGACGGCAAAGCGGTTCCTGCTGTTTTTAGAGTTCTTCGTGTTCTTGCTGGTCTTACCTGCTTTTCTGTTCATGGTTAACCTGTTTTCAAAAACGCCACGCCCCACGTCCCCGGTCCCATGTGCGCACCGGACGTGAGCGACAAAGGCTGCAGGATGACGGCCGCCAGCGGATAGAGATTTTGAACTTTTTCCCGAAATTCAGCCACCTGTCCGGCATTGTCTGAATATTCCAACATGATCAGCGCGCGGGACTCCTTGTTCAATGAAGCCCCCATCTTCTCAAGCGCCAGGTCAATCTGTTCGTTGCGGTTTTTGACAAAAGCAACTTTTTTCGCGCCTTCCGGCTGTGGTGAAACCCAGCCTGCCGCACGCCGCGCCCGTATCGACAACCATCAGGCGATTGTCCGGATCATGCTCCTTTTTCCATTCCATCGCCACGCTGTAATTTCCCGTAAACGCGGAACCGACGCACAAATACAATACTTTTTCAAACCGGGCCATGGCATGGACGTAGGATTGATGCCGCTCAAAAGCAGAGGCTTGGGACGTGGAGACCTTGATCCCTGATTCCATGGCGCTGTAAAGTTCTCCCGGGGGAAAACAGGTTTCAGGAAGCGATTTATCGCCGACGGTCAGATAACTGCTCAAAAGGGTGAATCCATATTTTCTTGCGTCTTCGCGGGTGAGCGAACCGGCGGCATCCGTCATGATGTGCAGCGCGGAATCTGCGGGGGTATTCCTGAATTCCCGAATCTGTTCGGAGAGATTATCGTCCTCCCAGTTGATGACGGCCCCCAGCGCACTGACCTGCGCCTTAACCTTCTCCCTGTCGTCGGTATGCATGTGAATCTTGTAAAGATCACCTTCCTGAATCATGACGACGCTTTCCTGCCCGCCTGAAATTTTTGCCAGATCATCGGGGGTCCCATCGGCCTTTACCACAAAGTCAATACAGTAGCCTCCCGCCAGCGTGTAGAAAAATCCCTCAAAAAAAATGTACATGCCGAGGGCACCTGCATCGACAACCCCCGCCTCGGTCAATTTCGGCAGCAGGTCCTGTGTTTCATGCACAGCCTGCTCGAGGCTTGACATAATCTGATGAGTCCTCTTTTGATCGGGAATAAAATCCTGCTGACTGAGATTTTCTTCAAGAGCATCAAACACGGAAAGCATCGTCCCCAGTCTGGGATCGCTGACCGCTTTCCAGGCCCGGGCATTTCCCTCCTGTACGGCCACCTTCAGATTTTTCGGGGAATCGACATCATAAAAAGCCGAAAAGAACTGCGATGCAATATTGCCGGAGTTGCCGCGTGCCGCCATCAGGAGCCGGCGGGCAAGTTTCTCTTTGGGCTCACCGGCATAACGAAGCGGCGAAAGGCTGACGGACAGGTTTCGTCCCGTATCGCCATCGGCTATGGGATATACATTGATCGCGTCGAGCAGATCCGCCCAGGCCGCCACCCGCTCCACGCCGGCAACAAAAGATTTCTTCAGAAGATCATCCATGTTTAATATCCTAAAAGGTTGCGGATGTCCTGCGGAATGGAAAACAGGGTTTCCATCTCGGGGG
>PHBN01000213.1 GCA_002840635.1 Deltaproteobacteria bacterium HGW-Deltaproteobacteria-1 | reverse complement strand
ATCGTCTGGCTTATTTGCGGATACCTTTTAAAGATTGAAAGTGGTCTGGCCAAACTGCTGATCTCACTGACTGCGGCAATCCTGGTTTATGTTTTGATAGGTATCATGCGCTCGCAAAAAGAAAATAATGAGGACAATGAAGATTAAGTGATTTTGCTCAGGAAGGCCTACAAGCTTCTGAATCAATTATTGAGTCCGCGCATCTGGTTTGCCAGCATTATTGTTGTTATTCTGATTCTGCTATTGGCTTTAACGGTGAACCATGCGCGTGAAAAGGAGATGGTTGATTTATTCAGCCGTCAGCAACTGGCATCCGCTCAAAACGCATCGGCGCGAATAGCAGAAATTCTTTCGCAGGTGGAAAGAAATATTGCTCTGTTTTCCTATCTGGATCCCAACGGGAAAAAGCTCACCCAGGAAAATTACCGTGAATTGGATGTGGTTTATTCAGTCTGGGGAAGGACGATTGATGCGGTGCTGGTTTTTGATTCAGATAACAACATCAGGAAAATCCTCCCTCAGGACGCCACGCCGGGCGTTGACCTTGCCACCCATTTCAGCGCGATGAAGCTTCGCAAAAGGCAATATCTGACCATTGCTTTGTCGGACAATCTTTCCAGCGATTCTCAGGCTCAAACGAAAGACCGGTATTTGATCTGGGGCTACCCCATTTGGAATCATAATAATGTTTTCTCCGGGGCGTGGATGATATCGTTTTCAATGGCTGCGTTGGTGGACACGTGTGAAAGACAGATTAAGGACAACAAGCTTGGAGATCTGTGGCTGGTCAATGAGCAGGGGCAGATATTGCTGCACCCTCATTCACTGTTCATCGGGAAATATGTCGGGGATCTGGTTAAGGATAACCGCGGAAATACGATTGTCTTTCCATCGGAAGGCGGCCGGTACATTGATGCCAGAATTCTTCAGGCGAACAACAAACTGCTGAGAAGCGTCATCTCCTATTCCCCGCTGCAGATTGCGGGGACTACCTGGTATGTCATGGTGACAGTGCCATACAGTCACGTCATTGCCCCCGTGCGTACCACCTTTATATACACCATGTTCAGTTCTCTCATCCTGATACTGGGGCTTGTTGTTGTCGGTATCTTTTTTGCCTTCCGTGAAGGCAAGAGATTGAGGATGAGAGAAGAGCGGGAACGATCCAAAGAGCGCGAAGCCTGGCAGGAAAAACTGCTTCGGGAAAAGAAAACAATCGACGGCATCATCGAGGGTTCGCCTATTCCCAGTTTTGTCATTAACAAGGAACATAAAGTCATTTTATGGAACAGGGCCTGTGAGGAATTGACGGGATGCTCTGCGGAAACTATGCTGGGCACCGATCAGCACTACAAGTCTTTTTATTCCGTTCAAAGGCCGATGGTTGTTGACCTGATCGTGGACAACGACATTGACGGCCTCAATCAATTCTACGGAGCGAAAAAGGTCAAAAAATCAGACAAAGTGCTGGGTGCTTACGAAGCCTATGACCATTTCGACAATCTGGGCGGTCGCAGCCGGTACATGTATTTCCTGGCGGCTCCGATTCATGATGAAGATGGGAATATCATTGCGGCAATGGAAACGCTTCAGGATATATCACGTGAGGAAGAGCTGACCCGTTCTTTGCGGGAATACGCGGAAACGCTGCAGAATGAACTGGGGGAAAATATTGAACTCCGCAGAGAGATCGAAGGGCTTTATAATTATCTGCAGTCCATTGTGAAGAGTCTGCCGGATAAAATCTACGAGGTGGATAAAGACGGCATTCTCAATTTCATCAGCGGAGGATTAAAAAAGTCAAGCAGTGAGTTTCGGGGAAGACATTTCCTGGAGTTTGTTGCGCCCGAAGATGAAAATTTCGTGATGTCGAAGTGGGAAGATGCAAAAAAAGGTATATATACGCCTTATGAAATTGAGACAACGACAAAAGAAGGGCGCAAGATCAATCTCATGGTAACGACGGCTCCTGTCGTCGGCACGGATCATTACATCCTGGTGCAGCGCGATATCACGGAATATAAGAACCTGGAAAAGAAGCTTTATAACAGTGAGAAACTGGCCGCGCTGGGTCAGCTTTCCGCCGGAATTGCCCATGAAGTGCGCAATCCGCTTTCATCTATCAAGATGAGTCTGCAAATTCTGGAAAAAAGAATGAGCCCGGAAGGCAATGACCTGAAAAGATTTAAAATCGCGCAAAAAGAAGTTGAACACCTGGAGGAGCTGGTTAATAATGTATTGGTTTTCGCTAAGCCCATGGAGCCCAAAATAGCGTCCGCCGATCTCAATAAATTACTGGAGCGCGCTATTTCCCTGTGCGAAAAAATCATTCATGACAAACAGATCGATATAAGACTGGAATCCCAGCTAATTCCGCTGGTGAATGTGGATGTGGCGATGATTACAGACGCATTTGTGAATATTATCCGGAATGCGGTTGAAGCGATGGAAAACAACGGACACATCCGTATTTATGCCCGCAGCATTGGCAGCCAGCCGCCTTCCGTTCTTGTGGTAGTGGAAGACAACGGCTGCGGTATCGATGATGCGGATATGCCCCATCTGTTTAACCCTTTCTTTACCAAGAAAAAATATGGTACGGGGCTTGGACTTTCACAGGTGCTGAAAATCGTGGAAGTGCACCAGGGAAAACTGGAGATAATCAGTGAAAAGGATAAAGGGACGAAGGTTTGCGTTACGTTGCCCTGCAATGAGAGACGCCGCACCCCGAGAGTTTGAAAAAAGAATAAATGACAGATGATCCAGAAATCTCTTGAGTGACGAAGGTTATAATTATGGCGAGCATACTGGTTATTGACGACGACGCATCGATTGTGGAAACGCTGGATTTGTATCTGACGGAAGAGGGATACAGCGTAAGAACAGCCCTGACCGGCACTGACGGGTTGAATAAGTATGTGCAGGAACCTTCGGATGTGGTGATCCTGGATATCCGTGATCAATGCCATGAAGGCCGGCGCTTTCGATTATATCCATAAACCGGTCAATGTCGATGAACTGGATCTGGCAATTAAGAAGGCCCTGAAGTCTCTGGAAATGGAGAAAAAAATTGACGGCCTGCTCATAGAACCGTCACGTAATTTCCGGGTCGGGGATATTATCGGCACCGGAAACGAAATGCGGGAAATTTTCAAGACGATCGGTACGGTTTCCAAAAGCCGCACAACCGTGCTCATCCAGGGTGAGAGCGGCACCGGAAAAGAATTAATTGCCAAGGTTATCCATAACAATACATCCTCGGATGAACCGTTTATTGCCGTGAATTGTTCAGCCATTGTTGAAACGCTTCTGGAATCGGAATTGTTCGGCCATGAAAAGGGATCGTTTACGGGGGCTGTTGCACGCAAACTGGGCAAGTTTGAGCTGGCGCGGTTTGGCACCGTATTCCTGGATGAAATTAGCGAAATGTCCGTCAATCTGCAGGCCAAACTTCTTCGTGTACTGCAGGAAATGGAATTTGAACGTGTCGGCGGCAAGGACAGGGTGAAAGTAAATGCCCGCATCATGGCCGCGACCAATAAAGATTTAAAATTGATGGTCAAAGAGGGAAAATTCAGGGACGATCTGTACTACCGTCTGAATATTGTGGCCATAAATTTGCCTCCATTGCGTTCGCGTCGACAGGATATCCCGCCTTTGATTGATTATCTGCTTTCCAAAATCAACCTGGATCTTCATAAAAAAATCATTGGTGTTTCCGGCGAGATGATGGAAAAATTCATGTCCTATGCATGGCCGGGGAACATCCGCGAACTGGAAAACCTGTTGGTGAGGGCATGCGTTGTAGCCAAAGGTCAGGTCCTGGGTGTCGGTGATTTTCCAGAGTTAGGCAAGGACAGTCAGCCGATTGGGGCGCAGGCAGATCAAACCACTGAAGTCTTTAAGCCGGAAGAACCGGGTAAATTTCTCACGCTCGATCAGGTTGAAGAACGCTATATCCGGAAAATCATCAAAGAAACAGACAAGAACAAAGGGGAAATCTGTGAAACCCTCGGAATTTCTCGCCCCACCTTTGAGCGCAAATTGGAAAAATACGGCATCTCCTTTGAACGGGAATGAGGGGTTGTTGACCGGTATCGGATTCCGCAGGAAGGAGTATTTATCCAATGAGCACTTCACCCGCAGGCAAAACAAAAGGGTTTTTTTGAAGAATGCGCGGCCTGACGAGCTAAGTTGTTTTCGTGTCGTTGCGACCTGCAAAAAGGAGGCATCATGAAAAAAATATTGCTGACAATTGTTTTTCTTCTGTTGGTGCTGGCAGCTTACTTGACCTTCTGGCCGGTGCCGATTGTGCCTGTCACCTGGAAGGCACCCATGGCACCCGGCTATACCGGACCATACGCCGTAAATACAAAACTTGCCAACCTCAAGATAATTTCACTGGGCAAGGAAGAGGGACCTGAACACATCGCTATCGGCAAAGACGGCAAACTCTACACCACAGTTAAAAGTGGTAACATTCTTCGTATGAATCCGGATGGCAGCGAACAAGAGATATTTGTAAACACAGGCGGAAGGGTATTGGGTTTCGATTTTGATGCATCCGGCAACCTGATAGCCGCCGATGCCTTCAAAGGCCTACTTTCAATTCGCCCGGACAAAAAAATCACTTTATTGACCAATCAGGTAAACGGAGACCCCATTCGCTATGCCGATGCAGTGGTGGTGGCCAGATCAGGCAAGATCTATCTGAGTGATGCGTCAACCCGTTTTGCACCCAAAGATTGGGGTGGAACATTTGAAGCCAGTATCCTGGATATTATGGAGCAGTCATCAACCGGACGTGTTCTGGAGTATGACCCGGCAAACAAAACAACCCGTGTGGTGGCAAGAGGCTTCAGTTTTGCCAACGGTGTGGCCCTGAGCCGGGATGAAAGAAATCTGTTTGTCAATGAAACCGGTAAATACAGGGTATGGAAGATTTTAGTGAGTTCGAAAGATCTGGATATGTCAAACCCGGACGACCAGGCGAAACTGGTGTTGGACAATTTACCGGGTTATCCGGACAACCTGATGCGTGGACTCGACGGTAAAATCTGGCTGGGTTTCGCAAAGCCGCGTAGCGCTTTACTTGAAAAGATTTCCACTCCGTTTTTGCTTAAACTTACTCTGCGGCTGCCGCGTGCTATGTGGCCGGTGCCGAAAGCCTACGGCCATGTGATAGCATTCACGGAAGAAGGCAAAGTAGTGGCTGATTTGCAGGACCCGAGAGGCGCTTATCCGGAAACGACAGGGGTGACGGAGACCAAAGACCGGCTCTATATCCAGAGTCTGCATGCCAGGTATTTGGGCTGGATGCCCAGATAAATCCTCCATTCTTCATGAAGGGCAGGGCAGGAAATAACCCTGCCCCTTTTTTATAAACATTCCAATCAATCCATAAGCCTGTGCGGATTAAATTCCATTGACATACAAGTCCGCTATTATTATACTTAATCTTGTAAAAGGCGTGTTCTTATCAGTTCAGTTCAATTTACCAACGCACATAAAAGGGAGGATATATGAAACTTAGACATTCGCTTTTGGCTGCTGGTCTCGTTGTGGGTGTTTTAATGTTTATTGCCGGTCCGGTTTTTGCTGAGTTAAATGTCAATGACCGTGTTGTGTGCCGCTGGAAAAATGGTTCTACATGGTATCCGGGAGTAATTGTAGAGAAAACCGGCAGGCAGGTGTTTATTTGTAAATAAAAACAAGAGAACATATAAAATTCACTATGACGGATATAGTAATTCCTGGGATGAATGGGTCAAAACTGACCGCCTCCAAAAAAAGCGGTAGTCAGATTAAGCCTGCTTCCAGAGCTACCATGGCAATGAATATTGACAATGTTACCACCTGAAAAAGGCCAGCACCTTGAAATCGGAGCTGGCCTTTTTCAAGCATACGAAGGTTATGACCTGCAGGATGGTCACCCTGTTGGCACTCATTGGCACAAGCGTTCAAAATTAAATAGTGTAAATCATGACTCTGCATTGCATATTGTTTCTTTCGGGAAGGAATCCTTAAATGGAGATGATTTATACAAAACGGTTGATAAATAGTTGAAAGAAATAACGAAATTATGGACAGCGGCCTGATATTTTAATGATGAAAATTACGAGTGCAGAATTTATCAAGAGTGCGGTCTGGCCCCCGCAGTATCCTCCGGCGACGATGCCGGAGATCGCTTTTGTCGGCCGTTCCAATGTCGGGAAATCATCCCTGATGAATACGCTGGTCGGCCGGAAAAAACTCGCCAAAACCAGCAACACGCCGGGGCGCACCCAGTTGATAAATTTTTTTACCGTCAACAAGTCCATATCATTTGTCGATCTTCCGGGCTATGGTTTTGCCAAAGTGTCCAGGTCTGTAAAAAAAGACTGGGGAGACATGATAGAAGCTTACCTGCGGGAACGGCAAAGTCTTGCCATGGTAATTTTTATTCTGGATATCCGCCGCGATCCAAGTGAAGACGATTTATCTTTGCGTGATTGGCTCAAATATTATCGGATTCCCTTCACAGCCGTTTTGACCAAAACGGATAAATTATCAAATAACCAGGCGATTGGACGAAAAAGAATTATCGAAAAATTGCTTGGGGCAGACACACAGAAAGAAACCATGCTTTTTTCCGCTAAAACACAAAAGGGAAAGGAAGAACTCTGGGAAATCATAGGAAACCATCTCTCTTCCCTGCAGAGCCATTAGGAGAAAGCATTTTTTTAAGACATGCACTCCTGACTCGTTTTCTTTAATCCGGTTCTTACAATAACGATGAATAAAATCAGATGGCAGGTGATGTTCTTTTCGATGCACCTGTCAGAAGCAACCGGTCTGAAATGAACGCTGGTCAAAAATTTATAATCATTATTTCATATAGTTAACAACTAAAATCCATATCAATAAATCTTCTCTGCTTGACAGAGCATATAAATTATGTTAGCGGACGAACGCCGGTCAGACGTTGTGTCTGCCGGATTTTGAC
>PHBN01000212.1 GCA_002840635.1 Deltaproteobacteria bacterium HGW-Deltaproteobacteria-1 | reverse complement strand
ATCAGTATCATCAAATAAAAGTTACGGTTTTTAAGTTGAGCCTTTACAAACATGCTGTTTCCCTGTCTTCACCCATCACAATAAATTATGTCCTTCTCTTGCCGAGGTGGTGCAAACCGCCGGAGGTGGTAGGGTGTAAAACGATTGCCCCCTACTTCTTGAGACTTTGTCGCAATCGTTTTGCGACGTAATATTGATCCGCTCTTTTACAATAGAATATTAGAAATTAAGTAAATGCCGAAATGGTTAAAATATCAAACACGGGAATTCACATTTTTCCTGTTCTTAGATGTATTTGTTCGGCCTGAACGCCATCCTTCATATCAGCATGATGATGAAAATAACTTTATCTTGATTTCTTACCTTTTCTAATATTGTCTTGTCAAAGAATAATTACGACACCCTCTCCCTGCTGAGGGGAACACAATCCTTCTTTTTTTCAATATACACTATACACTGTCCACTATCAACTAAGTGTTGGGTGCCAAGACGTCGTGGACATGAAAGTTTTGCTTTATCTCTTTATTATCATCGCGGAGTATCCCGACTTTTCGGGATTAATGTGGGGATCTTATGAAATAAAAATCATGTAATTGCCTTACCGTATTCTTATGTAGAGTAAGAAAATAAATATAGAACGATGCACAACCGTATTTCTCGTGCGGGAATGACTAAATATTGACTATTATGAATTAAGAGAACGGCTCGAAGAAACGGGAAAATGTGAATATGGGAATTGTTGAGGTAGTGCGTGCCGGAAGGAAACCGTTTAAGCGGGCTTATGTGGGCGTCTTTCTGTGGTTCACGGGCCGGGCTATCCAGGCTGCCGCTACGGTCGATGAACAGATCCGGCAGGAATTCGACAACCTCCCCGACGATTTCACATTTTCACTGGGCGTTCTGCCTGACGGGCCCTGGATGCTGATCGGCAAGGAGAAAGGTCGGGTGAAGTACCTTGGCGGCAATCCCGGCGGGAAACATCTTCATGTCCGTCTGGCGATGAAAAATATAGAGACCGCATTCCTGATTCTTTCCTTTCAGGAGAGCACTGCCCTGACCACAGCCCGCAATCGCCTGATTACGGAAGGGGAAGTTCCGCAGGCGCTGGCCATGATACGGGTCATGGATATTGTGGAGGTTTACCTTCTTCCTAAAATTATTGCACGTCTGGCCGTGAAGCGCTACCCCTCGTGGACATTCGGCCGCAAAGTTTTCGGCCGAATCGGCATTTATACCCGGGCATTGCTGGGTATCTGATGAAAGGGCCATGACATGAATCCCGACTCCGTATTTACTTTTACCTGTCCAGTCAAGACAAACTCGGGAAACAAAGCACTCGAGAATCTACCCATTGAACTGTCCGGCCTTAATGCCGGCAAGCCTCTCATTGTAACGGACATCGGGAAAGTGGGAAGGATGGCCATCCGGACGCTGACGAGCGCATTCGGCGATTCGGGTATGACACTGGGGGTTTTCGACGGTCTCGCTGACAAGGTTGATCCCGCTCTCATCGAGCAGTTGAGAACAACCTTCATCGAAGAAAAATACGACTCCATAATTACTCTGGGCGGAGGAACAATCGTAGACTCAGCCAAGGTTCTGAATCTGGCCGTCTCGATGAAAACAGTGGATGTGCAGAGCATTTCGGCACAAACATCAATCCGTAAAAGTCTGCTCCCCCTGGTGGTAGTCCCGACAGCAGATGCCAACGGTTTGGAAACTTCACAACTGGCCGATCTGAACGGAACGATTCTCTCGTCTGAATACCTGGCGCCCGGCCTCGTTGTTATTGATCCACGACTCACCCGCGGGAAAGACGGGAAAATGATTTGCGCCACGGGCCTTGCCGCCCTGGGACGGGCGCTGGAGGCTCACATCGGCGCCGAGAAGAACCCTTTCCGTGAAGCCTATTCCTTTGCCGCCATCCGTTTCATCAAGGATAATCTTCCTGTCGCTGTCCGTAATCCCGATGATAAAAGGGCAACGCTGGCTGTTATCAACGCGGCGGCCATGTCCGGCTGCGCTTTTTCCAGTACGTATGCCTCACCGCTTCACAAACTGGGGCAGGTATTCCAGGAGGGATACAACATTCATACGGGAATCATCATGGGCATGTGCCTGCCCCACATCCTTGGCGATTATCTGCATCAGGGCAGGAATGACCTGTCATCCTTGCTGCACCCGCTGACCGGGGACAAGGAGTTCACGCAAACGCCAGAGGCTCAAAGAGCCGGGGCGGCGGTTGCTGTTCTTAATTATTTTATAGCCGATCTCTATTCCGCACTGAGGAAAGATATGCCGCAAACTCTCAAAGAAGCAGGTGTTCCCTATTATGTAATGGAAGATATTCTTGAAGTTCTGGACGCGGGCCCGGATGGTGTGTATCTTCGCACTGTCGTTTGCCGGATATGGGACAAAACCCCCGTGGCTGACAAGAAAGGCTGATTCCCATGGTCCTTCCGGATTATTATGAATTTTGCTGCCGCGTGAAAATAGTCGCGGGTCATAACGCCCTGGAGAAAATACCGGAGTTGCTTGCCGGGAAAGGAGCCAAAAAACCTTTGATCATTACCGACAAGGGAGTTGCCGGCGCCGGACTGATCGATATTGTTTCCGGGATCCTTCAGGATCGTTTGACCGAGACCCTGATTACGGACAACGTCCCTCCCGATTCTGACCTCAGGATTGTACATCAACTGGCTCAGCTTTACCGGGACAACAGCTGCGATGCCATCATTGCCGTCGGCGGCGGTTCCGTCATGGACACGGCCAAGGGAGTCAACATTGTCGTTTCTGAAAACGCATCGGATCTGATGGCCTTCAGCGGTGCCGGCGCTCTGAAGCGGCCGCTGAAACCCCTGATTGCGATACCGACCACAGCGGGAACCGGGTCAGAAGTGACGCAGGTGGCCGTTATCAAGGATCACGAAAAACATCTCAAAATGGCCTTCCTGAGTTATTTTCTACTGCCCGACGTATCCGTTCTCGATGCCCGCATGACAATGACCATGCCGCCTTTCGTCACGGCCATGACGGGCATGGACGCCTTGAGCCACGCCATAGAGGCTTACTACTGTCTCCAGAAGAATCCCCTGAGTGACGCACACGCGATTTCCGCCGTCAACATGATTTACCAATACCTGCCGACTGTCGCGCAAAACCCCTCGGACAAGATTGGCCGCATGGCGATGTCTATAGGCGCATGCCTCGCAGGCATCGCCTTTTCCAATTCCATGACCGGCATGGTGCACAACCTCGGCCATGCGAGCGGCTCCGTTTGTGGCGTTCCGCACGGATTGGCGATGGCGATTTTACTGCCCTATGGCCTCGAATACAACATGCATAAATGTGAGGATATCATCGCGCGTCTCCTTCTGCCCATGGCGGGCGAGGCGGTTTACCTCAACACCGTAAAAGAACAAAGGGCGCAAAAAGTTGTTTCCCTCATCCGGCAACTCAATGAAGGTCTTCATAAAATTACAGATGGGCGTCATGCCCGGTGTTTCCGGGAGGTCAAAGACCATGAGAGCAAACCAACGGTTCCCCGTGAAGTACTGCCCCAGATTGCCAAAGCGGCTCTGCTCGACGGGGCATACATTTATAATCCTGAAGAAACAGACTATGAAGACAACCTGATGGTTCTGGAGGCGGCCTGGGAAGGCCGCCCTCTTGAACGGAGCAAACTGAAAAAAGGTTAAAAAGCGAAAGGGAGTATTGTCA
>PHBN01000550.1 GCA_002840635.1 Deltaproteobacteria bacterium HGW-Deltaproteobacteria-1 | reverse complement strand
GTTGATGCAGCCGACAATCACGCCGGCAATCAGAAGCATCAGTGCCCAGGAATACGGGCTGGGCCAGGTACGGTCTATCCAGAGGCCCAGCGCAATGCCGACCAGCGTGGGAATGGCGACCGCCCATCCAACGATTCCGAACATCCCCAGTCCGAACCAGACGGTTTCATCCTTATGACGGAGCCCTTTCAACCGCAGTGCTTCCTTTTTAGCGACCTGTTCGGTGAAATGATCAGCTATCTTCCGTCTTCTCCCGTTGGATGTTCGTCGTATCTCAACCATGTTTAATCCTCATTATTACTTGTTTTACAGTCAACGCGGCGCGTTCGGGAACCGCGCCCTACTTCAGTTCAACAAATCGGCGAATCAGCGATGCTTCCAATTTTGCCGATGCGGAACGAACCATCTTCTCCCGCTCGTCAAGAACATCATACTGCTGCACAACCACCTGTTTGAGCTTTCCCAAATCCGGCGCCTTTACGGCATTGCGCGTGGACACCAGAACGTCCGAACCTTTTTTTACCAGTGTGCCGACATCCATGGCCAGTATTACCTGCCCTCCTGTGGCCAACTCATAGGAGAAGATGCCCGGGGCCAGCGTTGCAACAAAATCAATATGATTTGGCATCAGACAGAAAGAACCGTTTTCCGCTTCCGAAGCGCCCGTTCCGGAATATTGGCGAACTCATCGTTGAGTATCCTTTCGCAGCCATTGAGCGTATCTTCACGGGAAACCATTTTTCCGGACGTACCGGTAAACTGCTCAGTCACAAAAAAGGGCTGGGTAAAAAACCTCTCCAGGCGTCTTGCACGGAAAACGGTCCGCTGATCTTCGCGGGACAGTTCAGAAATACCAAGCATGGCAATGATGTCTTTTAAATCTTCATAGACGGCCAGCGTTTTGCGGATTTCCTGGGCAATTTTGTAATGTCGTTCGCCGGCAATGTTCGGCATCAGCATTTTGGATCCGGATTGCAGCAGGTCGATGGCCGGATAGAGGCCTTCACTGGCCCTTTTGCGCGAAAGGGCAATCGTTGCAGACAAGTGACCGAAGGTATGAACCGCTGAAGGATCAGTAAAATCGTCCGCCGGCACATACACTGCCTGAATGGACGTGATAGCGCCTGTTTTGGTGTTACAGATGCGCTCTTCGAGTTCGGCCAATTCCGTCGCCAGTGTCGGCTGATACCCGAGGCGCGAAGGAAGCTGTCCGAGAAGACCGGAAACTTCCATGCCCGCCTGGATGAAACGAAAAATGTTATCGATCATCAGCAAAACGTCCTGTTTGGCGTCGTCACGGAAATATTCCGCCATCGTCAGGGCCGCATGCCCTACGCGGAAACGAGCACCCGGCGGTTCATTCATCTGTCCGAACACCATGACGGTATTTCCCAGAACTCCGCTCTCTTCCATTTCCCGATAGAGTTCCTCACCCTCGCGGCATCGTTCA
>PHBN01000211.1 GCA_002840635.1 Deltaproteobacteria bacterium HGW-Deltaproteobacteria-1 | reverse complement strand
ATTAACTATACTTTTCAATAGGCCGCCTTATTTGGAGAATTGACTGCCCATGTACACCGAGTTTTTTGGTTTAAATGAAAATCCGTTCAAGTTGTCCCCTGAGCCGGGCTATCTGTTTTTGAGCGAACAGCATCGAGACGCTCTCAACTATATGATTTACGGAATCGTGGAGAAAAAGGGCTTCATGATGATATCCGGCGATATCGGCACCGGTAAAACGACGATATGCCGGGCTCTCCTGGCCGTGCTTGACGGTCTGGTGGAAACCGCCCTTATCTTCAATACCTCCATTTCGGAAATGGATCTGCTGGAAACCATTTGCCGTGAATTCGGCATACCCCTCTCGGATGAGCCCAGAACGAAGAAAGCATATGTGGATGAATTAAACAGATTTCTGCTGGTCAACTTTGCCGCGGGACGAAATGCAATTTTACTCATTGACGAAGCTCAGAACCTCTCCCATGGCGTGCTCGAACAGATCCGGATGCTCTCCAATCTGGAAACGGAAAAAGAAAAGCTCCTGAACATCATCCTGGTCGGTCAGCCGGAACTCAGAACAACGCTCGCTCTGCCGGCACTCAGGCAACTCAATGAACGCATCACCGTGCGCTGCGAGCTCCGGCCTCTTTCGCCCGACGATGTTCGACGATATGTTGCCCACCGTCTGCGTGTCGCCGGTGGTCCCGGAAATATCCAAATCACTCCCGGAGCATATCATTCAATATATTATTTTTCCGAGGGGATTCCCAGAAGGATCAATGCGCTTTGCGACCGTGCGCTGCTGATCGCCTATACGAAAAACGCGATGAAGATTAACCGCCGTATCGTTCGCAAGGCGGTGCACGACATCGGGATGGATTACTTTCAGAAAACGGCAAGTTCTGCAAGGAGACTGTGGATGCGGCTGACGGCCTGACCGGCGCCGGAAGTGCTTGACCGTGGGGATATTATGAGTTACATAAATGACGCTTTGCGCAAGGCGCGAAGGGACAACAAAGATGATGAATGGCAGTTGATCGATGTGGTTTCCACCGCGGAGACGGAAACGTCCAAGTCGCCCCGGTGGCTTTGGGCCGTGGGGATTTTGGCCGTCTTATTATTAGTGGCCGCATCGACTGCTTTGCTGTACTGGCCAAGGGAAAAACAGAGCCGGCAGGTTCAGAAGCCGGTTATGGCGGCCGTGCAGCCTTCGACAGAAAAGAAGGCGATCAAAGCGCCTGAATCCGCGATGCTGGAAGAGATGCTCAGAGAAGCCCCTGAAGGCGAGCAGGGTGCTCCTCCGGCTGCGTCAGCCCAGAGACCGGTACAGACCGCAGCAAGCGGACAACCGGACCGGGTAGAGGGCACAGGGACGGCTAAGCGTGTCATTGACGGCAATGAGATTGACGTACGTTACGCACAGGCCCTCAAGAGGCAAAACGAAGGCCAACTCGAGCAGGCCGAGGCACTGTACAAGAAAGTTCTGGAGATCGATCCGCACCACCTGGCGAGCCTCAACAACCTGGGTGTGATTTTCATGCAGCAGAACAAGTACAGGGAGGCCATTGCCAGTTTCAATGACGCTCTCGACAAACAAAGCAATTATGTTGATGCTCATTATAATCTGGCTTGTCTTTATGCACGAAAAAATGATACAAAAAACAGTCTGTATTTTCTTAAAAAGGCGATTGGTTTCAATCCGGAAGCCATTCAATGGGCGATTAGGGACAACGATTTAAAAACCCTGGCAAATTTGCCGGAGTTCAAAAAGCTGGTGCAGGTGCCGAAAAAGTGAGATGGGTGTTATGAAAAAGAATATTGGGGTATTGCTATTTTGTCTGGCAGTGGCTGTGATATTCATGGCGGTTGCGATGTCGCGCGGTTGGGCCGCCCGGATTGACGAAGGAAGATTTGCAGGACCGTCGTCAACGGCGAAGCCCGCTGTGTCATCGACCGGAATGAACCAATCATCTCGAATAGCTGATCACGCCAGTCCGCTGAATGCCGGATCGGGAAACGAGCGGTCTGAAGCGGAATCGGATCCGGCAATGACCTCCCGGATGCAGGAAACCATTTTGCGTAAGGCGGAAGATACTCCGTCTGCGAAAAAAACGTTTATGGAATCCGCGCAGAAAACGGACGCCGGCAAGTACGTTATGCTGGATTTTGACAATGTGAACATTGAAGTCTTTGTAAAATTTATCAGCGAACTGACCGGAAAGAATTTTATTATCGATGAAAAAGTGAGAGGCAAAGTCACGATTGTTTCACCCAAAAAGATTCCGGTTCAGGATGTCTATAAAGTATTTCTGTCGGTTCTGGAAATAAACGGTTTTGCGACGGTTCCGGTGGGAGATATCATCAAGATCGTGCCTTCATCGATCGCCCGTGAAAAGAGCGTGGAAACGAGATCTAAAAAGAATGGTTCCGAGTCGGATGACCGGATGATCACGCAGATTATGACGCTGGAGCGATCCAATTCCGATGAAGTCAAGCGAGTGCTGGATCCGATTATTCCCAAAACCAGCTCGGTGCTGTCCTATCCGCCTGCTAATATCCTGATCATTACAGATTATCTGTCCAACATCCGGCGGATGCAGGAAATCGTCAAAGCACTCGACGTGGAAGAAGCGGGCGCGCAGATTACCTATGTCCCCCTTAAAAATGCTTCCTCATCGGAAGTGACCAAATCCCTGACGGGCGTCTTTCAGCAGCGCCGGGCCAACGCGTCACCGGTGAAGATTGTGGCCGATCCCAGAACCAATTCGGTCATCATTTTTGCCAATGTCGCCGATACGGCAAACGTCCGTAAACTGGTGGCGATGATGGACAAAGACGTGCCGCGCGGCGAGTCCAATATCCAGGTCTTTCGTCTGCAGAACAGCGTTGCGGAAGATCTGGCCAAGGTGCTCAATAACATTGTCAAGGAAACGAGCGGGTCGGCCGCAGCAGGGGCAGCCGCATCCGGGACAGCCGCGGCCGGACAGAAAGTTACCGCGCCTGTTGTTTCCCGGAATGTTCAGGTCGTACCCGATAAAGCCACCAACACCCTGATTATCATGGCCGAACGGGAGGATTATAAGATTCTTGAAAACATCATCAGACAGCTCGATGTGCCGGGTTGAATGGAGCGGTGTGAAGGATACCGGTTCGATAACCGGGCTTGACGGGTCCAAGTCAGCGGCTTTTGCCAGTTCGGGAACCGGGGTGTTGTCGGCGCTTACCTCTACCACCATTGACACCGCGACAACCTCCCTGGGCCTGCCCAGCGGTTTTTCCATGGGCATTATCGGCGCGGGCATCAAAATCGGCGACGTGCTGTTCCCCACAATCGGCGCGATGGTTCAGGCTTACAAGAGTGATACCGATGTGTCCATTCTTTCGACGCCCCAGCTATTAACGCTGGATAATGAAGAGGCGGAAATTAACGTTGGTGAGAATGTGCCGTATCTGACGAGACAGGATTCCACTGCATCGACCACTACCAACGCGGTAAATTACAACACCTATGAATACAAGGACGTCGGGGTTATCCTGAATATCACGCCAAATATCAACCAGGAGAACTTCATCAGGCTGAAGATCTCTCAGCAGGTGACGAAAGTGATATCCGGCACCTCTGAAGATACAACCAAGCCGTCAATACCGACAACCTTAAAAAGAACGGCCAAAACAACCGTGGTTGTCAAAGACAACGAAACGGTTGTTATAGGTGGTCTGGTAGGCGACAGCACGGATGACAAAACCAATAAGGTACCCTTTTTGGGAGAAATTCCAATCATGGGGTGGCTCTTCAAGGCGAAAACCGTGGCACGGGAAAAAACAAATCTATATATTTTCCTCACACCGCATATTGTTCGAACGCAGAAGGATGCCAGCAAACTCTATGTGGAAAAAAGAAGTTCGATGGGTGAAGTGGTTGAAGGAATCATCAAACTGAATGAAAGAAGCAGTGACCGATATCCTTCCGAACCCAGAAGGCCTGCCGCCGGCGGCGCGCCGGTAAATCCTTAGCCTATAAAAAAGGCGGTGTTGATTATGTCCACAATCCTGACAGCGCTGAATGCTTCCTCCGGTCATGATAAAAAAGATACCGCTCCCGAAACAAAAAAAACGTTATCTCTGAATGAAAAACTGCTTGCCGCAGGCGTTCTTCCCGAATATCTGACCGAGGCTGAAGCGGGGCATAAACGCAAAGGCGACACGGGATTCTTTGAGCTGCTGATCCGTAAAAAAGCCATCGATGAAATCCGTCTGCTGAAGATTTTGTCCGAGCATTTCAGCATACCCTTCTGGTCGCGGCTGCCGATGGAAAGCATCAATATCGATTTTACACAAAGTGTTCCGATCCATTATTTAAAAAAACACAGGATGGTTCCGATCATCACCACGGAGATTCAGGTGATCGCCGTCAATGACCCCGTAAATTTTCAGCCGGCCGACGATTTGCGACTGCTTTTGCAGATGCAGGACATCCCGGTTGTTCTTGCTTCGCAGGACGCGATCAACGCTGCCATTAATCTGGCCTACGACATGAGCCGCTCTTCTGCC
>PHBN01000210.1 GCA_002840635.1 Deltaproteobacteria bacterium HGW-Deltaproteobacteria-1 | reverse complement strand
CTGTACATCGTTCAGGTCGCTCGTACCCTTGAAATAATCACCCGCGAACAGATAACCCATGCCCAGCATATAGGACAGGTTATTGGTGATCTTGTAAGTACCGGTCAAATCCACTTCCCAGCCATAGCTGTTATAGAGCCATGCATCGGACGGTTTGACAACTGCGTGTGCGTATGCAACGGACGCCATAATGTCGATCTTGTCAATCGGACGGACACCACCGCGAACCTGATAGAAATAAGCATTAGCCATCGCCGTATTGGCCGAACTGCCGTTGTTTCCGGTGAGGCTTCCCGCCCACTGGTTACGATCGGAGTTCCACAAAATCAACATGGGGTTCCAGTCATAGCCGCCGTCGATGACGCCCTGCTGCTGTCTCTCAACATGGGGATTCTGACCGGACAGATAAGCAAATGTACCACCGATGTAGAACCGGTCGAAATCTGCCATAACGTCAACCCAGCCGTTCAGGACGCTGATCTGCTTGCGGCCGTCAGCACCGGGGATCCCATCCCAGGTCTTTAAATACGCGCTCTCATAATTATGAGCGCCGTACGCGTACATGATTTCACTCTGGATGGCAACCGGACCGAACTGGGCCTTTACATAAGGAATTCCCACGTGGATCTGAATGGTATCTTCGTAAGCAATTGCCGCAAGACCCGGATTTCTGAGCGTGGCGATGCGGATGTATTTGTAAAGGAAGCCAGCCTGACCGGTGTTCCATGCGTATCTGGCGGCTAAAGTGTAAAATGTATTGTCCGCGTCTGAAAGATCACTGTTGTCAATCGCACCGATAACTGTGCCACGGGGGTAGCTCTGCTCGCCGCCGACACCCAAAATACCCGAAGCGTTGAAAGCGGAATTTTTACCCGTCTGGGCAATTAAAGTTACGGGACCTGCCTGGTAAACGTAACTCACTTTGCCTGTCGGAATGGAGTTATCTCCGAACACGGTACCCCACGCGCCATCTATCTGGTAGCCAGCGCTGATAATGCCAATCGGTGAAATGTAGGTGACATACGCCAGATCAAAAGCAATGTTCTGATTTTCAGCGTCGGTGCCCGCAGATGCGACATTCGCGGTATAACCCTGTAACGTCGTACCGGGAACAGCTCTGGAAGCACCCCAGGATCTTTCCATGATGTCCGCACGTGTTGTCAGTGTAAGACCGGGAGCGACAACAAATACTGTGTTCAGACGCAATCTCTGGAAATAGAAAGCGGTGCTCGGACCCATATCTTTTGCCAGGGTTGTTTTATCCTGATACAAACCTGCCGCGTAAAACTCGCCGCTGAACTTTAAATCAACGGCCATCGCTGACGTGCTCCTCCTAAAAATCTAGAGTAAAAAATTTTCCGCCTTCTTCTTAAAACGGGCATTTCTTGAAAAAGGCCACTCCTAATCTGTTCTTTTATACCCGATATCTGCGATAAAAAACCCTTACCGCAAAATATATTGTTGGATTTGTAGCATTGGTTTATTCTTTTTGTCAAGATTTTTCCTTTCACCAACAAACAGAATAAACCGTTCATGTTGTTGTTTGTATCTAGCAACACAGATGCCATATTTCAAGGTTACCAAATACTGCTCGTTCAAAAACAGCCAACCTTTAAGCAAGAATCTCCCTGTTTCATCTCTCTTAAACAAAGAATAAACTATATATAATTGAATTCATTCACGATAAAATTATTAGCTCATTATTTATCCCGGGATAAAAAAAATTATTTTTGTAATATTTTTTACCACAGCTGCCTGCACGGTTGTAGTAATTCATGTCAAAAATCGCTTTTCAAGTGAGCACTTGTGTTGTTTTTAACACACCCTCATCGAAAATGGCATACAGGGGAGTTAGCTCATAGCTGATGTTGGATGGTGCATTGCTCATTGTTTACTTACTATCACATATTCACATTGAGCTATGAACTAATTTTCATGTGGCCAACTCATCAATATTCTGATAATAGTTTTACAAATAATTCGATAAACCGGAGGTCACAATCATGGGAAAATCCAAAGACATAAAAAAAGACAGCAAGAAAAAGCCTGCCAAATCACTCAAAGAAAAAAAAGAAGCGAAAAAACTGAAAAAAGAGGGGAAAGAATAATAACACTCAAGGCTATGGGCCATGGGTTATGAGCAGATCATCATTGCCCGTGGCCCTATAGACCATTACCCATTACCCACAGCCCCTCACCTATTATTTCTCAAGGACATATCATGAAAATTAAATTTCTCGGAGCCGCAAGAACAGTGACCGGCTCGTGTTTTGTTATTGAAACGGATAAAGCTCGTTTTGCCATCGATTGCGGCATGCACCAGGGATCAGACCAGATTGAAAAACGCAATATGGACATTACTCCTTATGACCCTGCCCATATTGATTTCTTCATCATCACCCATGCCCATATCGACCACTCGGGATTGCTGCCCCGCATGACGCAGAAGGGTTTCAAGGGGTCCATTTACGCCACGGAACCAACCGGTGACCTGCTCAACATTCTGCTTCTGGACAGCGCGCATATCCAGGAAGTGGAAGCGGCGGGGAAAAACAAAAGACTGCTGCGCACGGGAATGAAAGCGGATGCCGTGCCTCTTTACGCTACAAAAGACGCCGAAGCCGTAATGCCCCTTGTGAAAACCCGGAAATATGATGAAGTGTTCAGCCCGGCCCCCGGCATCAGTGCACGGTTTCAGGACGCCGGCCATATTCTAGGCGCGGCCATCGTGGAATTGTTTGTTGAAGAAAGCGGGGAAACCCTGAAACTTGTTTTTTCAGGTGATATCGGCCGTCCCAATCAACTCTTAATGAAAGATCCCAGTTCAGTGCATCAGGCGGATTATCTTTTCATGGAATCAACGTACGGCAACCGAAACCACAAAGGCGAACTTGAAAGCCTCGATGAACTGGCCGAGGCCATTTCCTACAGTTACAGTAACGGAGAGAAAGTGGTCATCCCGGCGTTTGCCGTGGAAAGAACGCAGGAGATTCTTTATTCACTTCATCTTCTTCTGCGCGGAGGCAAACTGCCCAAAGACATGCCGGTCTATCTGGACAGCCCCCTGGCCATCAAAGCGACGGAAATCTTCCGCCACCACAAGTCATACCTCGACAGCGAAACGCAGATCCTGATAAAAGCCGGTGAAGACCCCCTGCTCCTTCCCAATCTGAAAATGTCCACCAGCACCGCGGATTCCATCCGGATCAACGAAACGCGGGAACCGGCCATTGTGATTTCGGCAAGCGGCATGTGCAACGCGGGACGTATCAAGCATCACCTGCGGCACAACCTGTGGCGCCCCGGCGCCAGTATTGTCTTTGTCGGTTTCCAGGCGGAAGGTACACCGGGCCGTAAGATTGTGGACGGCGCGAAAAAAATCCGCATCAATAATGAAGACATTGCAATTGCCGCCAAAGTGTTTACCATCAACGGCTTCTCCGCTCATGCCGGCCAGGATCAGCTCCTGAATTGGCTTAAAAATTTTCAGACCGGAGGGATGCAGGTCTTCCTGGTACATGGAGAATTTTCAGCCCAGGAACATCTGGCATCCTTGATCCGGGATAAATTCGGCCTGTCCGTAACCATACCGGAATACCTGGAAGAAATCCGGCTGAAACCAGGCAGGCATTTCGAAGCAATCAAGGCGCCTGTCGCGGCAGAGGTCCAGACTAACCTGTCGCCGCTTTTAGCTGATTTAAAAACAAAACTGGATGACGTGAGTGGTAAAATGGAAAAATTTCAATCCCTGTCAAGTTCTCAACAGGCCGAGATTGCCGATTTGTTCAGACAGGCCACGCTGAATATCGACAGGATAAAAAACCGGTCATAGGCGGTTTAGCGGTCTATTGCCAACAAACCCTTTTCGCCTGCCTGAAAGCGTTTTGAATAAATCTAAGGCGTGAGAAAGGTAATGACAAAACTCGCCTTCGGCTCAAACAGTTGTCATTACAGATCTTTCTCTTCGCCTTGATTTATGAAGCAAAACGCTTTCAATGGCTGCTCAAAGGACATTGTTTTGGCAAAAGACCGGTACGTTTCAACGGTATCCTAGCCCGCGGCCTGCATCCATAAAGTCAGACTGTGTCGCAATGTCATTGCGAGGGAGGGAAACGACCGAAGCAATCTCATGAATTCTCGAATACATGAGATTACCACGATGTCTGAGAGGCGTCTCGTAACGCGTGACCTGAAAGGTTATGACAAAGAAGAATTACGACACAGCCTCAGGAAAAGGGATTTCAGCGTCCCGTTACCCGTTGGGGTATTGCAGCCATCAGATCCTCCGCTTTTAAAAATTCAGCGTCATCAGGCCGGGTGTGACCTTACTACCGACTGCGGCAGAGCGTTTTCCTTTTTGTCCTGCTGCCTCATCTTTCGTAATTTCTTCAATAAACCGCAAACCGTTATTTATATGCCCGATGAATTCATCGGCTGGAATCATTTCACCATAGGTTCGGGTAAAGGAATAAATACACACATCCTGCCAGTGAAGATTGACCGAAACATCACGGGCGGTCTGATACCTGCATGCCAGGGCTTTGCGGGGATTGGTGAAAATATCCTCATCCTCTTTCAAAATGGCGACAAGCAGGCGAACGCTGCCAAGCAGGTAGGCAGAGCGGATGGCAGAGGGAGATACGGCGATGCCGTTTTCAAAAAGATCCCGCGCTGCAGCAAGGGAAGCGTAAATATTTTTTTTCAATGCCAGGAGCGCTTCTTTGTCCTTTGCGACCCTGGGATCCGAGCGGCTGTGCCGCAAGGTTCGCATGGCCTGTGCCATGTGAAGGACGGCATATTCACAGTAAAAATCCTCCGATTCGCATGAACAGTTGGATTCAATGAAACGGGCTTCCTTCCCGGCCTGACGGAATAACCCGCAGGCGGCGTTAAAAGTGGGCGCATCCAGCGCCATGTTGCGAAGGAGAATCATCCGCAGCGTCCGGGCTATCAGATCGGTCGGATTGATGGATAAAACGACCCGCAGGATTTCCAGTGCCTCATTGAAACGACGCCGGTAGTAAAGCGTCTTGGCGATTTCCAAACCTAAAAGGGAATTCTGGGGAAATTTAAAAAAGGAGGTCACCGCATTGGCCTCTTTTTCCGTCGCATCTGCCTCGTCCTGGTCCGGCAAACGCCAGAGCAGCCGGTTGAGTTTTTCGACGGCAGCCGGATGATTCTGCAGGATCGGATCGGCCAGCAACTCGGAGACGAAATCGAAATACAGAGTGCTCCAGAAGGCTTCGATCCACCAGATGGCGAAGGACTCGCCGTTGAAAAGTGTCGTTTCCGTGGGTTCGGGGCACAGCACCACGCGGATATCATTGATCAGAACGCACTGGCGGGCCATGTCGGACATGCGGATCACCGGGTCGTCGGGAAGTTTGGCGTTTAAAAGCGGAAGCAGATGATTGTCGAGACTTGCATACTCTCCCACGACGATCGCGATGGAGAGAAAGCGGTTCTTGGTGGAATAGGGGGACAGCGCCCAGCGGATGGCCATCTGGTGTGCAAGCGATGTGGCGCTGCGCAGGCACTGCTGGTAGTGAATCAGGTCGTTTGACTGAATCTCCTTCGGGAAATCGACGTAAAGCGTGGTGATGTCGTGCGCCCTCACCTTGCCCCACCGGCCATAGGAGAAATGACCGATGGACTGGTCGATATAGGATCTAACGGTTTTTTTAAGCCAGCCCAGAATTTCATGGTCAATGACATCGCCCCGGCTGTAAAGGGCAAAACCGATGCGCGCACCCTCCCGGTAGTTTTCGGTCTGCCGTCCCTCCCGGCAGACGGTCAGCAGTGTATCGTAATTCCAGTCAGCGGCAATTTCCCGGCGCTCATGTCCCAGCCAGAAGGCCAGGCTTCTCAATACATTTTGCTTATAAGTGGTATCAACCGGTTCCTTCTTTAACCGGGTCAGCATGGAGTTGGTCACTTTGGGCAGGGCAATTTGCTTTTCAGCCAGAAGCGAGTTGATGCGCTCGGTCAGCGCACGCAGAGATGAATGGATTTTTAAAAGGTCCTCCTTTTTCTCCAGCAGTTCTTCAAGGTTCAGATGGCGGGGCGGCTTGAAAACCGACGGCCGGAGGTTCTGCTGCAGGAACATCTCGAACTTGCCCGAATCGGCGCTTTTGATCAGACCGCTGCGGGCCGCATAATGGAGCACGGTGTCGACAATCAGCGAATTGTCCTTGTTTTGGTAAAACGTGG
>PHBN01000209.1 GCA_002840635.1 Deltaproteobacteria bacterium HGW-Deltaproteobacteria-1 | reverse complement strand
GACACTTATTGGCAAACAGATTGCCTTCTTGATTTCGGGCCCGCTGGGACAGCTCCCCAACTTACGCCAGATTCTGGAAGCTTACGCAGAATTTCAGGAAGCGAATCTTGCGGGTATTGTTACGGATGAGTCACAGGATTCTACGCAGATTGATAAGCTTCTTACAGAGCTGGCGGGCACGCTGGTGCGAGATAACCATCAGGAGTGACCATGACCGCGGAAGATGTCCTGCGACTCAGTGATCTTAATCTGGCGGCATATATCCGCGAAATGACCCGCTGGAACGCAACTGGAGAAATATTCGAACAGGACGATCTGTTGCTGACGAAAGGACCAGGCACGTCTCCTGTAACAAGTGTTGCCATGAGCCTTTACAATGGAGATGACCCTGCAACAATTAATCGGTTTTACCGCATCAGGTCATTTTACAGGGAAAGAAAATCCTCCTTCAGCATCCACATCAGAAAACACGCGGACGCACCCCTGGAAGCCATCTGCCTGCGGGAAAGGATGATCCGGATATCCGACGCGCCGGGCATGATGACGGATCATCCATTGAAAGATATCACAGCGCCTGAAGGTATTGAAATTCGTCACGTTATTAATGTTGACGGCGTGATGGATTTCGCGGCTGTCACCACACAGAGTTATCGGAGTCTGGGAATGCCCGTGCAGACTGGCCAACAGATATTCGCATCCCCGGAAAGACTGCTGCAACCCCACAACTATCTGGTTGTCGCCTATGATCAGGAACAACCCGTTTCTGCCGCGATGATCCTGTTTTCACATTCCATTGCCGGTATCTACTGGGTAGGCACGCTGGAGCATTACCGTGGAAGAGGCATGGCCCATACCTGTGTTTGCCAGGTTACTCACGAGGCGTTCAGGCGAGGCGCGCCACTGGTCGTACTCCAGGCGAGCCAGTTCGGTGAACCGCTTTATAAGCGCATGGGATTCAAAGAATTCACAAAATATCCATGGTATATGTATTTTGAAAAATGACACGGAGAGCATTATAACTTTATTTCGGACACTTTTTAATGATCGGCATAGGGGCATTTCCGGTCATTCTTAATATAAGCGCAATCCCTGCTGCACGGCTCTATATGCACCGTCACTTCACTGTCCGAAACAGCATTGAAAATATCCTGCTTCAGGGCGGAGGCAATCTGATGGGCCTGCTTGACGGAAATGTGATCGGGCATAACCAGGTGTATGTCCACAAACTGTTTGCGACCGGCCGATCTCGTTCGTATATTTTTAAAATCGCAGTAGCGATCATGGTGAAAGGCCAGAGCCTTGATGACATCCATCTGGCTGGTTTCGCCAATGGACGCGTCCAGAAGCTTCATATAGGCTTCCTTCAGAAGACGCACTGACGGCACTGTAATCAACACACTGACCAGCAATGTCGCCATCGGATCAACATATTGTGCCAATTTCAAAAATCCATAATGATGGAGGATCATCACCAGGGCAAAGGCCAGGGTGATGGATAGAGAGATATAGCCTTCCAGGCGGAAATGCAGCCCCTCGGCTTTGAGGGCCGGTGACGCATGCTTTTCTCCGAGTTTCATGATAAAGCGGGAGCCCCAGAAATTGATAATCACGCCCATTAAGCTGGTACTCAAACCGATGACAGGTGAATGCATTCCCTCGCTGGGATGAACAAGGCTTAGGATGGCCTGAACAGACATGGCCAGCGCCAGGCCTATCAGCACAACACCTTCTATCGCTTCGGTGACATTTTCAACCTTGCCGTAACCGTAGTTATGAAGAAGGTCGGCCGGTTTATTCGACATTTTGATTGCATAATAAAGGATACCGGATACACACAGCGCAATGGCCGATATTCCGAGATCAGCGGCAACGGCAAGCGAATTGACGATCAATAACGTAATCGCTTTGATAACAAAAAGAATTACATTACAGATAAGACTGACGCGGACCGCAACCATCATTCCATCATTGGTTTTCATGTTTTTTTCTTACACCGATTCCCTGATTTAGACAAATACTAATTGGACCATTCCCGTATGGAACGCCTGTTACTTGGCCGCCCCGGGCACCCCGGGGGGACGAGCCAGAAACGCCAGAACAATACTGACGAAAAGCAGCACCGCCGCGGCAGCAAAGGGAATCGTATAATTTCCCGTCCTGTCATAGAAAAACCCTGCCAGTATGGGACTTACGGCACTCACCAGGGTCACCACCGGGGTTGTCCAGCCAACAATCCTTGAAAAGTGTTTACGGCCGAAGTAGGCTCCCATGACGTTGGGCAGAAGCACAATCATGCCGCCAAACCCGATGCCGGTGAGGATAGAATAGAGATAAACAAAAAAGATTGTTCCAGCATTCAAGAGCGACACAATCCCCAGAGCCATGCATCCCAAAAAAACGGCCGCCAGGCCCCGGCCGTCAAACCGCATGCCCAGGATGCCACTGATCAGCCGCCCCAAAATACTCGTTCCCAGCATCAGCCCCAGAGCCGTGGCCGACACCATGGGAGAATAATGCAAATCCCGCAGATAGGCCACCTGATGTGTCGTCATCATGTTATGGACAAAAAGAACTGCGGAAAACAAAATCAACAACAGCCAGAGAGCGGGCGTTCGCATGCTGTCGTGAACGGTCCAGTCCGCTGACGTTGAATAGATGAAACCCTGCCCGGAGCTTCGAAGGTTCTCGAAGGAATTGTTCGTGGTCATACCGTCCGGCACCTGGCCTTCACTCTCCGGTGTGTCGCGAATCAGAATTCCAGCCAGAACAACCGCCAGCAAAAGATGCACCAAAGACAGGCAGACCCATGCCCATCGCCAACCCAGACCGGAAATGAACAAAATAATCAGCGGCGGCAGAAGAAATCCTCCAACACCGCCTGAAGCAAAAAGCAATCCCAAAGCCAAAGATCTTTTCCTGATGAACCAGTGATTGATTACCGTCGTCATGGTTAAAAATTCGGAAAAGGCCAGGCCAAGCCCTCCCATCACACCAAAAAACAGATAGACTTGCCAGATTTCCCGGACCTGAGCCATACCCAGCAGACCGAGTACCGCAAAGACATTCCCGAAAATAACATTTTTACGGGCACCAAAGCGGGCAATCGTCCATCCCACTAATGGTCCAAGCAGTCCGCCGGTAATCAGAAATCCAAGCAGTCCGCCGGTAATCAGAAATAGCGTGTAGGGGCCGGATAAAGCCGAACGGGGCCATCCGAAGGCTTCATTCATCGACGGAAGAAACACACCATATGCGTAAGTGACATCACCGCAAATGCATCCGTACGCCAGCATTGCGCCCGCAAGCGTTGACCAGCCTGAGAATTTTTTTTGTTTGAAGGGGAATGACTTGTTCATGAATCACTGCACAAGGATGCTGAAATTAACCTAAAGTATAAGAAGAACGGTCATTCCTGTCAATAAATTAAATCAAACATACCGATATTATTTCATTTATTTTATGTTTCAAACGACAGGGAAAAGAGATAGAATCATAAAACAATTTTCATCATTAAGACAGCTTCTACGCGGGAAGGGCTAAAGATATGACAGGATCGGATGTTTTAGTTGTTGTACCACACGGCGGCGTTGTGATTCCGCCTGAGATCTCACTGGAAGATCTGACCGATGATTTTACCTCGCTTTTGAAAAACGTCGACTGGTTTACCCAATGGCTTTATGATTTCCGCGACATTCTCGCCAACCGGCAGCTGGTGTTTCCCTACTGCAGCATCCTTCTGGACGCGAACAGGGACCCCGCGGACATCGACGAGTGCGTACCGGTTAAGGATGTCTTCGGCCGTCCGATCTACCGCAGCGCTTATGAACCGTCGGCTTCCATGCGGGCAGCATGGTCGGACAAATATCTCAAACCCTTCCACCGCAGCATCGAAGAAAACATTTCCGCCGGCGCAGGCTTGATCTTTGACGGGCATTCCACGGTAACCGCCCGCGGCATCGCCGACAACCAGATCGACCTCATGAATTTTCAACATACGAGCCGAGATGAAAAGCCGGTTTACTATTGTCCGGACGTCATTGTGGAAACCTATGCCGCCGAGCTTCGCAAACAACTTCCTGATGTACACGTCACCGTGAATGCCTCGGAGTATGTCACGGTTCACGGTCATGTGTGCGCAGCGCATTCCGTCAACGCGATCAAAAGAATCGGGGCTCGAGCACCGGCGTTCATTCAGGAAACCAACGAACGCCTCTTCAAAAATGAAGACGGGACGCCCAATGTCGGCCAGATCAACCGGCTGAGGCGTGCGTTTGCCGAATCGCTCTTTCAGACGATTCAGTCTCTTCAGGAGTCGCAGAAAGTGGCGATGATTGACCTGCACATCGGCAAACAGATCTATGATTACGACTGCGGCGTGCAGGCGCTCCAGACCGTGATGGCCTACTATGGCGTTGAGGTGGATCGCGATGAACTGGTGCAGGCACTCGGCACAACCGAAGAAGGGGGAACACCACCCCAGGCCATGATCGCGGCTGCGCAGAGCTACGGTTTCGAGGTAAAATCCGGAACGCAATGGTCGCTAAACCAGGTCAAGCAGTATGTGGACACCGGAACGCCGGTGATCGTGCTTTTGCAGGCCTGGGCGGAACGCTACATGACAATCGACGACTGGCGACGCGACTGGGACAACGGTCACTACGCGATTGTCATCGGCCTCAACAAGGATGTTTTACTTTTTGAAGATCCCGCAACCATTCGCCGGACCTGGCTGCGCGAACGCGAGTTTCTGGCGCGCTGGCACGACATTGATACAAGAACCAGCGAGAAATACGAGCATTTCGGCATGGTTCTTCTGGGGAAACAACCTGCCAAGCTATCCCTTGAACATATGGATTAACAAGTTTGCAAGCGATAAAAGAATCATGGTCGCAGCATACAAGAACGATTGTCACTGTTGATTCGAGAGAAGAAAAACTATGCTCAAGAAAATTATTATCTCTTTAATGCTTGTTTTATTTGTATGTAATTTTTCTTTTTCTGCAGATGAATTCACTCTTCTGCGTGAAGAACGAATAGGCGCACTTCGCATTGATCTGTCTGAACGAGAAGTCAAAAAGGCAATTCAATGCAGATTGAAACGCGGGCCGGATGAGTTGTGGGGTGCGGACGGGGCCTATCACCAGAAATGGGAGTATGCCGGGTGTGGAATCACACTTGGTATGGTTTCAGAGACAAAGGGTGCTTCTAAGTCAGTGGATTCAATTACGCTCGTCAGTCCCGGCAATCTGAGCACCAAACGCGGGATCCGGATTGGAAGCACCGAGCAGGAGGTCATGGAGGCATACAAACCCTACTGGAATGAAGAGGACAGCAAATCCTTCAAGATCTTTGTGGCAGGTTCTATCTACGGAGGGCTAATGTTCGACTTTAAAAATGGCAAAGTGAGCCGGATCTTCCTGGGAGCCGCCGCTGAATGACTGCAACGGTCATCCGATCAAATGTGGCTCAATAATATATATTTCATTGTTCGCCCTGAACATTGCAATCAGGTGAAGTGCGGCTGCAGAGCGCTGCAATCAACCATATCTGAATGCTTCACATTTTTTTTAAATTGAGCAATCCCGCGGGCGACCTCATCCAGCCGATCAGATGATGTAATCAGGCAGATATTCATGGCGTCGAGCTTCCGGATATCCCGGGACAGACAATCAAAAAAACCGGTAATCATGGCTTCCAGACTGCCGGCGGCAGTCAGCCTCGAACGCCTGTCACCCGGCAGGTCAAATGAAAATTCCTGAAGCTTCATCGCGTCAACCGCGCCGGCAATTTCATAGGCCGCGTTGTACATTCGATCGTAGGAGATATCGGGAAGGCAACCCAATCCGAAAAGAAAAAGGAAATCCGAGCTGATGCGCTCGGGATAAGGCATGATCACTTTCTCCTGAAACTCGCCGTTTATGTGCCCCTGCCTGATTTCCCGTGAAATCATGCTGTTTAAGCGCCAGTCTATGAAACCGCACACCCCCCGCGGCGGTTTTTCATCGCTGAAGCAACCCAGAACGAGGCATTTATGCTTTTGCAGGTCGGGCGGATGGGTGGACAGGTTTATCTGCATGATCTTTATTGAGTTTCAAGTTGAGGGCGTCAAGAATCCCGTTGATAAAAGAACCGGAGTTTTCCGATCCAAATGTTTTCCCCAGATCGACCGCTTCGTTGATACTGACTTTGGGCGGTATATCGTCGCAGTAGAGAAATTCAAATGCGGCCATCCGCAATATACTGATATCGACCTTGGACATACGCCCCAGCGACCAGTTGTCCGAACAACCGGCAATCAGGCTGTCCAATTCTTCCCGATGA
>PHBN01000208.1:1408-7719 GCA_002840635.1 Deltaproteobacteria bacterium HGW-Deltaproteobacteria-1 | reverse complement strand
GGCGACAAGGCCTGTGAGTGTCAGAAATGCCAATAGCAAAGCCTGCATCATGGCAAATGCCTGTGTGGCGATTAGCAAATTTCGGCGGTTCAATCTGTCCGCGTAAACACCGGCAAAAGAACCGAAGATGACTGTGGGGATTTGGCCGGTAAAACCAATCAGGCCTAGTAGAAAGGCCGAGTCGGTCATCCGGTAAATAAGCCAGCTCATGGCGACCTGCTGCATCCACGTCCCAATCAGCGAAAGGCTCTGTCCGCCAAAAAATAACCGGTAATTTTTATAAGCCAGAGCCCTCATTAGGAATTTAAGGGCTGACTTTCTTTCATCCAGGTATGATTGAGTGCTCATAGACCAATATGCGCGTATAGTTTGTTATAAGATGTTTCTGTGTGTTTGTGTTTATTTTCATCATTGCCGGACGCTTATAAATTAACATTTAAAACGGTTAATGTCTATAGAATGCCGTTTCATTGCCTCTGTGATGCACACTTTAAGAAAATTATTAAAGAGAAGATATGGTAAGTTATTACTATCACTTAGCTACAGAATAACCCGTATTGCAAATTCAATCACATCATATAGTGTGTAGAAAAAGGCGCGATTCCGTGAAATAATCAGCGATCGATTGCCGGAATCAGCAGATCGTTAAAGGAAAGGAAATCACAGATGAGACCCTATTGGCTAACCAGGCTTTGTCTTCTTGGAATTTCGTTTCTGCTGCTGGCGGCCGGAAATCCTGTGCAAGAGCGCCGGGCAAACGGTGAATTGAAAAGCTATCAGGGCAAAGTCCTGGGGTCGGTGGATGATTTCCGTGAAAATTCCATTTCCGGCATTCAAAAAGTTGATCTGAAAAAATATCGTTTGCGCGTTGACGGATTAGTAAAGAAACCCCTAGTGTACTCATACGGCGAACTGAAAACACTGCCGCATCAGAAAAAAATTGTGACGGTCCACTGTGTTGAAGGATGGCAGGTAACCGTTTTGTGGGAGGGCATCCCCATCAGAGAACTGATGAACCGTGCGGTTGTGGATGAAAAGGCCAATACGGTTATTTTTCATGGGGTGGACGGCTATACAACCTCTCTGGATCTTCGCACCGTGGCAGCAAGGAACATGCTGTTTGCAGACAGAGCCAATGATATTGTGCTTCCCGCCAAACTGGGTTTTCCCCTCATTCTGGTGGCGGAGGATAAGTGGGGCTATAAAACATCCGCTGAACGTTCCCTTCCATTCCTTGTAACCGTATCCGCTGGTGCCGATGTAAAACTTCATGTTTTTATTTTATCCTTTGCCGCTTTTTGCAGGGTGGCGGTAGAGACAGTTTCTCGCGCCACGTCGCTCGCATCTTTGTCCTCACGCAGGTGCGAGAAAACCGGCTGTCTCATCAGGCCCTCAGAAGTCCAGCCATGGAAGATAAGTTCGCAGACGAGCATCGGCTTCACCCAGGTGACCGGTGCATTGGTCCTGGGTTCTGTTTTGAAAGGGCATTTCCTGCGGATCAGGGGATTCAGTTTTGCGCGGATTTCTTTTAGAGTTCCCGCATTAAACCCGCCGCCGGTATGCCCGATAAAAACCAGCTCTTTGCCTTCAAACACTCCCAGCAAAAGGGCGCCAAAATCGTTTCGACTGCCCCTGGGTTCGGTAAATCCGGCAATGACAGCCTCCTGCGTAAGGTGCGTCTTGATCTTAAGCCACTGGCCGCTTCTTTTGCCTGTATGGTAAAGACTTGCCGCGAGTTTGGCGATAACCCCCTCCAGGCCGGCATCTTTGACGACCTTGAAAAACGAGACGCCGTCGGCAGCGATATGATCGCTTATTTTTACGTTCGGGGAAGAGGGGAGGATTTTTTTCAGAAGCGGTTTTCGTATCGAGAGGGGCAGGCCCGTCAGATCACGTCCCTGGAGATAGAGGAGATCAAAAACATAATAGATCAAATGGCCTTTTTGTGATTTTTGATAGTCTTGCAGCATCTGAAAATCCGGGCGGCCCTGTTTATCCACGACAACAATTTCACCATCCAGCACGGCCTCCATATGGAAAGTCTTCAACGCTTCAAAAACGGGAGGAAACTTTTTGTCAAACGAAATCCCGTTTCGGGAATAAAGCTGAACATCTCCATTGCTTATTTCGGCAATGGCCCTGTACCCGTCCCACTTCATTTCAAAAAACCAGTCCGGATGCTCAAAGGGCTTTTTCGTCAGGGTCGCAAGCATTGGTTTGATATTGTGCGGCATGGATGCAGGAGGCGCGTTTTTCAGGTCTTCACTTTCCATGGCTTCGCGCAAATGAATTTGATCGATCTTATCCTGCCGTGGTGGATGCTTGGAATTACCGCTTGCCACTTCTTCGAGATTCTCGCGGGACACGACGGACCGATTGTTTTTCAGAATGTCTTTCGTCGTTGCAAAGCGGTCATTCTTTTTTAAAAGCAGCCAGGACTTCTCGTCCTTGCGCGTTTTAACCAGCGCGAATTCCCCCTGAAGCTTTTCCCCGTGCAGAATAAACGTCAAATGCCCTTTTTTCAGACCCTCCCGAAGAAGCGTTTCACTCTGGTTTCCGTCCGGGTCGGCAGGATGATAATAAAAGCCGCGGTCCCAGATAATGACGCTGCCCGCGCCGTAATTGCCCTCCGGGATTACGCCTTCAAAATCCTTGTAATCGAAAGGATGATCTTCCACCATGACGGCCAGGCGTTTCTGGGAGGGGTCGAGGGAGGGCCCCTTGGGGACGGCCCAGCTTTTCAAAACGCCATCCAGTTCCAGCCGCAGATCATAGTGCAGTGCTCGGGCGGCATGCTTCTGGACAACAAAAACAAGACGGTCTCCCGCGGGATGCAGCTTCCCGGGCGGTTCGGGCGTTTCGGGCGTTTTTGTGAATTTGCGTTTGGATATATAATCTTTCAGTGCCATAATCAACCACCTCACAGCAAGCTGTCGAGGTATGAAATGAACGTTATTGTATCGCAGCAAGCTGCGGAGAATTAACGCTCGTCCCGCGTGAGCGGGATTAAAGATAAGGAAGCTGCTGCTTCATGACCAGCATCTCGCCAAACAGGTCGCCTGATTTTTTAAGACGGCCTACGGCTTCGGACTGTTCGACCTGAATTTTATCCTGGTTGCCATTGCTTTCCACTGCTCCTTCGCCATTTTTGACGTTACTAGATCCGGATAGTTGCGCTCCAGGACCTGGGCTACGGATTTGGAGAATTTCTTGGTATCGTCGAACGTCGTTTTTTTCTGATTCAGGGGGACGAGGACGTGAAGCCCCTTCATCCCCGATGTTTTGGGGAAGCACGTAAGCTTTAACCCGGCAAGCAGATCCCGCAGGATCAGCGCCACGCGCATGCAATCCGGAATGCCGGCCCCATCGCCCGGGTCCAGATCGAAGACGACGGCATCCGGATTTTCCGGTGCATCAGCCCGGGCCAGCGGCACATGCAGTTCAAGGGAGGCCAGGTTTTCCACCCACATCAGCGTATCCAGATCATTCACGAGACAGACCGTCATTTGCTCCCCGTTGTCCCGGGGAATCCGGGCCGTGACCACCCATGAGGGACGATGGACGGGACAGCGTTTTTCAAAAAAGTATTCGTCCGCCACGCCGTCGGGGTAACGTTTTAAAGTCAGCGCCCGTCCCCGCAGATGAGGAAGAATATACGGGGAGACAAGGCGGTAGTATTCCAAAACATGGGCCTTGGTGAATCCGGTGGAAGGATAGAGGACCTTCTCCAGGTTGGATAAAGACAGGCTTCGTCCCGCAATCTGAGCTAATTTTCTATTCAATGTTTCTTTTTCACCTTCCGCATGCTGGTTTCCAGCGCGGCCATGAGATCGATCGGGCCTTCCTCATCGTCTTCGATATCGGGCGGCGTAATCGGAGGCTGTTTTTTGGCCTTCTTTTTGAGAAGCGTCAGAATACTTTTTCGGCGCTCGTTGGCATGCTCAGCCGGATTGAAATCGGCGGTCATTTCCTTAATGATTTTTTTCACGCGAGCTGTCTCCAGGGTTTCGATGGGGCTTGCCCCGGGCAGGATATCATCATCGGGAAGAATCTCGTCGCTGTAATGCAGAGTGATCAGCGTCAGTGCCCCCTCGATATTTTTTATAGCGACAAGATATTCCCGCTCCCCCATAACAAATTTAGCCAGACCCGCTTTATTCGTCCGGCGCATCACTTCAGCCAGTAACTGATAAGCTTTTTGACCGCCTTTGGAAGGAACAAGGTAATAGGGATGATCATAATAGATGGAATCGATATCCGTAAGATCGACGAATTCGACAATCTCGATGGTACGGCTGCGCTCAGGGGAGACGGATTCCAGTTCTTCATCCGTGACCGTAATATATTTGTCGGGTCCGATTTCGTATCCCCGGATGATGTCTTCCGGCTCAACCATTTTTTCTTCCCGGGGACAGAACATCCTTCGGGAAAGCGGAGAATAATCTTTGGTGTGCAACAGGCGAAAAGAAACCCGGCCGGGCTCAACTGCTCTGACCAGTTGCACCGGAATTGCCACCAAACTGAAACTAATCGTCCCGCTCCATATACTTTGCATGGCCATTTGCGTTTCTCCCTCAGGCGACCTTCTTCAAACTGGCTTCCAGTGTCTGCAACAGTTTGTCCGACGACGTCGGTTTCAAGCGCCGTGGCCGCAGGATTACAATTTTTTCACCGCGTGCTTTTTTGTCAATTAAATGTTGCAGCTTTTTTTCGTGTTCATTTTCGAATTTCTGAGGTTTAAAAGAGGCGGTCAAGCGACTGATCAGGTCGCTCGCGATGTGCAATTCTTTTTCCGATATTGACATGCGCGGGAGGTCGAGAGATGAAACGGGGATGACTTCATCGGCATATCGAAGTGTGTTGAGCCTGAGAATCTTCCCGCTCATTTGCAGTGCTCCGAGATAGGACCGCTTGCGCATCGTCCAGGTGCAGATTCCTTCCACATCCAAATCTTTAAGCGCCGCAGCAAGCGTCAGATACGCGCGGGATGGGTCGTCCGGCTCCAGATAGTAGCCGCGTGTAATGTAGCGAGGGTCGATTTGTGAGGTTTTGACAAACTCCAGAATATTAATCAGCCGGCTGTCTTCGGGAAAAGTTTCTTCCAGTTCCGAGGGCGTGATCAGCACATATCTTCCATCGTCTTGTTTGAATCCCCGAACCTGTTCTTCGGGCGGCACCGGCACTTTTTCATGTGCACAAATCATCTGCTGCTTTAATTTAACGTGATCTTTTTTGTGAAGAAGGTGAAATTGAATATGCTCTTCTTTGACCGCGGTGTGCAACTTTACCGGGATATCGATGCCTCCAAAGTGGAGATTCCCTTTCCAGATTGCTCTTCCTGTCATTGCCAATCTCCGAACGTTATTTAACCCATTTACCTCAAAATATGCACGAACGGCCATGCTGTCAAACGGGAAAATCAGTTTTCCGTCAAGAGAAAACAAGCATCAAATATTGCAAATGAAAAATCCTGGTTTTTCCCCTGCACAGGACCGGATGTCAGGTAGATTATGCCTCTCACTATCCTACCGAACAACTATGATTGCTATTTAATGAGTCAGTATTCTAATTAAATAGTAAGGTTGTTTATGCTTTTTCAGCGATATTGACTTTATAAGGAGGGGAATCATGATTTATTTACCGGTGGTTTTATTTGCGATTGCGGCAGTGGAAGGTTTAACTCTGGCCATCATGAAATTCAGCGGCAAAGGACTGCGCTGGCCCGTCGTCATCGCCCATGGGATATTTGCCGCTGCGGGTTTGATCGCGCTGATCGGGAATGTGGTTCAGAATTCGCAGATATTCCTGATGAATCTGGCACTTGTCTTGTTCCTGATCGCAGCTCTTGGCGGCTTTACCCTGCTTTCGTTCCACATGAGAAAGAAAAAGCCGCCCAACGCCCTGATCCTAATTCACGGCGGGGCGGCAGTCATCTCCTTTATCCTGCTGATCATTGCCGTGACGATGTAGTTTTCTGTTGAAACTGCTCTAATCCTGGATTCCCTCCTGCGCAGCGTGAGGGTCACCACATTGAAGGAATGAAGTTTCCGTGGTATTTCCTCCGGCGAATCCCGGATCATTGCCCCCACCATGCACATTTTGCGAGAATTTTTAAAGAGAATACGTAGTAGGATCTTACTACCACTTCACTACAGAACAACCCATATTGTCTATTCAATAGCATCATATATTCTATAAGAAAAAAGGAGATTTTTTATTATGTTTGCACCGAAGAATATATTAGTACCGACGGATTTTTCAGTTTACGCGGATAACGCATTAAAACAGGCGATAGACATTGCCAAGCAGAA
>PHBN01000208.1:0-1287 GCA_002840635.1 Deltaproteobacteria bacterium HGW-Deltaproteobacteria-1 | reverse complement strand
AACCGGCATTTTGAAAAATTTACTGGGTGGCGTTGTCGATAAGGTCATGAAAAGAGCCAAATGCCAGGTATTGCTCGTCAGGAGTTGATCTTTGGCATGGCATCTTTCCATTAAATGCTTTGATCCAATGAAGAATGTGATGGTTTTAGTTGAATATAATTGTTTGTATTAAGCAGGTTCCGGATACGACGGACGTAAAAATTAATCCGGATACCAACACTTTAGTCCGTGAAGGCATACACAATATCATCAATCCCTTTGACCTGTATGCCATTGAAGAATCTCTGCGTCTGAAAGAAAAATTCGGAGGTAAGGTATCCGTGATTTCCCTGGGCCCGCCTCAATCCATCAATGCATTGAAGGAAGCCGTCGGGATGGGGGCGGACGAGGCTATCCAACTGTCCGATCGAGTCTTTGCCGGTTCGGATTCATGGGCAACAGCTTATACGTTGGCGCTGGCCATAAAAAAAATCGGCGAATTCGAAATCATTTTGTGCGGCAAACACCCAGGTCTTGCCAGCCAGCTTGGTATTACTCAACTCACCTATGTTTTCAAAATCATCAGGCTTGATCCCGAAGCCGGCGCAATTACAGTAGAGCGCCTCCTGGAGGAGGGACGGGAAATCGTAGAAGCCCGATTGCCGGTCTTGCTTACCGTGGTAAAAGACATCAATCAGCCGCGCCAGGCCACACTTTCTCACATTCGCCGTGCTTCCAGACTCCTCATTCCCACATGGACTGCCGCCGATTTACCCGGAGCAGACTCTTCCAGATTGGGACTTACGGGCAGTCCGACTCAGGTGATAAAAATATTCAGCCCACCCAGACGCGAGGGTGTTTTGGATTTGATTACAGCCGATAATATCGAGCAGTCCGCGATCATACTGACTGATAAAATCATCGCGGAAAAGATTCTGTAAGGAGCATCATGCCGTTGTTGGATGTTGACAAAGATAAGTGCATCGGTTGTGGAAATTGTGTCGATGCCTGTCCGTTCGGGGCGCTCAGTCTCGTTGATGACATGGTCGTGGTTAATGATAAATGCACGGGCTGCGGAGCCTGTCTGCTGGCATGTCCGATGCATGCGCTCAATCTTCCCCGGGAGCGTCCGAAAGCAACCGGGGAGAGTCTTTCCTCGTATAACGGTGTCTGGGTTTGGGTGGAACAGTTCAACGGAAAGACATGCGGCATTTCCCTGGAGATGCTTGGCCAGGGACGAAAATTGGCCGACCGGCGCAAGACTGCACTTACAGCGTGTGTGCTGGGACACAAGGTCGAACACATTGC
>PHBN01000207.1:7554-8581 GCA_002840635.1 Deltaproteobacteria bacterium HGW-Deltaproteobacteria-1 | reverse complement strand
CTTCATGACATTGGGGCCGTAAACAACAATTTCACCGTCCGTTGCCCCTTCTTCAACCACGGAAGAATCGATGACGACCTTGACCTTATCAATGATTTTACCGACACTACCGAGTCTATAGTCAAAGGACGCATTCATCGAGATACCCGGTGATGTTTCCGTGAGACCATAACAGTCATAGATGGGAACGCCGATATCAAAGAAAAATTTGCCGATTTCGGGATTCATGGCCGCACTACCGGTCATGGAACCCAGCATTCTTCCGCCCAGGCGCTCCCGGATCTTCGCAAAAACTATTTTATCCGCCAGCTTGTATTTAAGATTGGTCATAAAATCGGATTGTCCGCGAGCCACCAGTTCCCGCCGTTTCTTGGCCGCTTCGATACCCATCACAAAAAGGGTTTTGGCCAGTCCCCCCTCCTGGTTCATTTTGTCCCACAGGCCGGCATAAATCCGGTTGAATACGGTGGGCACAGCGATCAGAAAGGTGGGTTTGACAGCAACAATATCATTGACAATTGTTTTCGCACTTTCCGCGAGACCCATGGCGCCGCCCAGGCGGATGATTGCATACAGCTCCGCGGTCTGTCCGAAGGAATGCGCCCAGGGCAGAATGGTCAAAGAAAGCACTTCGTTTTCCAGAAGTTCAGGATACATCTTGAGACCTGCATGAGCATTGCTGGTGAAATTCATGTGACACAGCAAAACACCTTTGGGGTTTCCGGTTGTCCCTGATGTGTAGATGAGCTCGGCGATGTCGTCCGGAGCCGGGCTTGAGGCAGCTACAGGCTTGGCGGCTCCTCTTTTTTCGAGCGCGGCCATGGAATTCTCGCCTTCAGTTTCGATGATAAAAATGTGTTTGAGCGTGGGAATCTCTTTTGGGAAATTTTTAATTTTTTCATAGACTTCCGGTTTGGAAACGAAAAGGACCTGGATCTGGCTGTCGGTGATGATGTATTTCCAAATCTGCACGAGTTCGGCTTCATACATGGGTACGAAACGGGCGATGCGACCCCAGGAAGCAAAC